>OMQK01000270.1 GCA_900313205.1 uncultured Bacteroidales bacterium
GTCGAAAATAGGCTTTTGAGAAGCTCCTGCAGGCCGAAAAAAGGCCCTCTGAACCGCCCCGGAAGCCGATAGTTATAGCAAGATAACAACAAAAAATACTAGCATTATGATTAAAAAACAATTGTATGAAGCACCAGCTACAGAGGTGCTGGAACTCCGGCTGGGAAACGCCGTTCTCAATATTTCAGGAGGAGAAGCCTCCGGACAAGATGTTACGTGGGATTTAGATGAATAAAGTGGAGCGTACTATGAAGAAGAGTTATTTACTGTTTATCGCAGCGGGGCTTTGCTGCCTTGCCGCCTGCAACAAGGAAGTTGAGATTACCGAGATTCCTGAGTCTCCGGAGTCCGTTAAAATGATTTCCGAGACCATCACGGCCAGTTTAGGGACCAGCACCAAGGTCACTATCGCTGACGGTGGCGACTTCGCCTGGACTCTTGGCGACAACATTGCCGTACATGTTACCAATGGTGACAGTCATAAGTATGTTGTGACTTCAAGTGGGGCTTCTGTGGCTGCCTCTTCTGCTTCTTTCACAGTGAGTTATGAGGAAGGTTATTCCCGCGACGCCTTTGCCATCTTCCCCAGCACCATCGTATCAGAGACTGCCACCAATTATGGTCAGAGCGGTACGGCTTTGGATGTCACTCTGCCTGCTACATACACCCTGGCAGAGGTGTCCGATGTGGCCCCTTGCCCGATGATTGCAGACAACACCGGCTCCGGTTGGACCTTCAGTCATCTCTGCGGGCTGCTGCGCCTCACGGTGAATTCAATTCCTTCCGATGCCACCGGCATTGTAATCCAGTTCCCCGGAAAGAAAGTGAATGGGGCCTTCTCCATTGCTTCTCCCGTAACCCCTGGCACGTCTACCATTGAAACCGCTACTCCTGCCAGCGGTGAAGATCAGATTACCGTGACATTTGCCGCCGGCGTCACCAGTGCCACCGTCAATCTTCCCCTTCCCACGGGGGATTATGATGATGTTTTCATCACGCCGGTCGGCAGTGAAACGAAAGTGGCCGCTGTGCGCCATATCAAGGCCGGCGGTTATACTGTCCAAGCTGCTCATGGTAAGAAACTTACTACCACACTGGTTTCCTTCTCCGTGGCTGCTAATAAGAAGGTGGTCTTTGCGCCCGGTAACCTGCAATATCAGGCCAGCAGCGGCAAGTGGCGCTTTGCTGAGAACCAGTGGACTTATATCGGCGATAATGCGGGCAACACCACAGCAGAAGGCTCACGTGCTACGCAGAGCGACTGGATTGACCTCTTTGGTTGGGGAACTTCTGGCTGGAATAACAGCGGTAGCAGTTATGGTTTGTATTATTATCCTTATAATTCGGTATATAACGATGAGTCTGCAGATACTGCTGCTCAATATGGCCCTACAGGTACATCGGATTTAACTGGAACATTCGCTAGAGGAGATTGGGGCGTGAACAATGCAATAGGGGATTATCCTGCCGGGACCTGGAGAACTCCCACAGGGAAGAGTGGGGATGGAGATTTGTACTATTTACTGTTCGTGCGTGATGATAGTGCCAATCCTCAAAAATCTGCATATGCGATAGTGAATGGGAATAAAGGAGTAATACTCCTTCCTGATGTATTTATTGATCCGCGGACCAATGCCCATGTAAATTATGGTCCGAATTTTATTCCCATATATAGTTCATTAAGAAACTCCTACTCAGGAGACGGTTGGAAAGCAATGGAGGAAGCAGGCGCTGTATTTTTCCCTATGGCTGGCTATAGGTCAGGTACGACCATTTCTTCTGTCGAAAGCTACGGTTATTATTGGACAGCAACAGCAGGTGTAAAGAAGGCCGCAAAAGATGAAAAGCCTGAGGTTCCGGCCGAGAGTAATGCCTCAAGAATATTAATTAGGTCTGATAAGTATATCTTTAGTTCAACACAACTTCGATCAAGTGGTTTATCCGTCCGTCTAGTCCGCGACCTGAACTAGCTTCAACTAAGCTTTGATTTTTGCCGCCTTGACAGGAAATCGGCCTTTTACGGCGATCCCACTGTCAAGGCGGCAAACAATAAGAAAAAAGCCATCCAGCATACGATATCCGGATTCCCTGCGGCAGCAGGTTATAGCGCTTTCCCGGAAGGGGAAGGGCTATAAGGCCATTTCCACGGAGTTGGAGCTGCCGCGGGACACGGTACGGAACTGGATTACCGCCTATCGGCGGACAGGACGGACGGAGAGCGTCCAGAGCACCGGACAGTTCCGGGACAACCCCACCTTCCTGAAGCGGGAAGAACGCTTCGCCCCGGCCAGGAAGGAGTATGAGACCACGGACGCGTCCCTCCTTTCCATCGCCAAGAAATACGGGCATCCCTACAACAACCTGCGGAACCACCTGCAGCAGTACCATCCGGAATCGGCCTTGCTGCACGGGTATGTCAAGAGTACGGCCACGCTGCGGGCCTCCCTGGAGGCGCAGATAGTTTGTAAGCCTCCGACGAAGTACATATAAATGACACGGAGTTATATGCAAGTGGCAGCAACTTTCCCGAAATTCCGGTAAGTTGCTGCCACTTTCGCTTAGTTGTATGCTACTCGCTGCTAGTCACTGCGACTTTCTGCCAGTTGCACGGAAGTAGCACTCCGAGGTCGCCAGTATAGGCAGGCAGGCGCACCAGGATGTCTACCAGCCATTCCCGGGGTTCAATACTGGCAGCCTTGCAAGACGAGAACAGGGAGTAGACAATGGCTGCAC
>OMQK01000049.1 GCA_900313205.1 uncultured Bacteroidales bacterium
AGTATGCGCGGAGCTCTTCTTCCATCTCCGGAGAAGGAGCGAAACCGTCTCTCAAAACTATAAACGCCTTCACCCTCTGCATCTTAAGAGCGTCCTTCACGCCAATGACGCAGCTGCGCTGGACGGCGGGATGGCCTTCGATTATGTTCTCAAGCTGGGAAGGATACACGTTGTATCCGCTTGTCACTATCATCCTCTTGATGCGCTGACGGAAGTACACAAACCCTTCCTCATCCATCTTGCCAAGGTCTCCGGTGTGGAGCCATACGTGGCCGTCCGGGTGCTCCTGCATAGTCTGCCTGTTCTCTTCCTCATGGCCGATATAACCAAGCATCATGGAAGGGCCTGTGAGGCAGATCTCGCCTTCTTCACCGTAAGGAACTTCCTCAGTGGTGCCGGGCTTGCAGATCTTGAAATAGGTATCCGGGAAAGGAATGCCGATGGAACCTTCCTTCTCTTTGTCGTGGGGAGTAAGGCAGCAGGCTGTGACGCATTCAGTGGTACCATATCCTTCGCGTACACGTACGCGGGCATTATGGTCCTTAAGGAAGGCGTCAAACTTCTTCTTGAGCTCTATCGTAAGGGAGTCTCCGCCGGAGAAAACGCCCCTCAGGCAGCTTAGATCGGCCCCGTCAAGATAGCGGTTGCGGGTAATTGCCTCAAAGAGGGTGGGCACGCCGGCAATGAAGTTGGGCTGGGTCTTACGGATGAGCTTTGCATAGCTCTTCACGTTGAAGCGGGGCACAAGGATGGATGTGCCGCCGATAAACTGCATAGTGTGGATGCACACGCCAAGGCCGAAGCCATGGAACACCGGCATTGCGGCCAGCATTTTGGAATGGTGGACTTCCTCCTGGGCCATATTGGCGGTTTGCCAGGCCAGGGCGTTGAAGTTAAGGTCACTGAGCATGATGCCCTTGGTGGTGCCTGTGGTGCCACCGGAGAAGAGGACCACAGCCTCGGAGCGGTAATCCTTCTTTGCCACATACCCTCCTGTCACGCAGCTGCCCATCGCAATGAAAGCATGCCACGCGATATCCTCATCCTGGAGTTTGGGGAACTTCCTTTCCGTAAGGAGTTTCTGGCCGATATTAAGGGGGAACGGGAGCTCATCCGACACGCGGCACACGATGACCTTTTTCACCTGACGCTGCCTTTTCACCTCCAGGAACTTGGCGTAGAACTGATCCAGGGTTACGACAATGTCGCAGCCGGCCTCGTTCATATAGAAGGAGAGCTCACTTACGGCCGACAGAGGATGCACCATTGTAGGAATGGCGCCTATCCTGTTGAGGCCATAGAGGCAGAAAACCGCCTGTGGGACATTGGGAAGGCAAACCAGGACACGGTTGCCGGGACGGACACCGAATGCCCAGAAGCTGCGTGCAACCTTGTCAATCTCCTGCGCAAGGCGGGTGTAGCTTGTGGCCTTGCCCATGAATGTGAGGGCCGGGAAATCCTTTTCCCTGGCGGCAGTTTCCAGGACTGCCTCCGATATTGTTTTCTCTGAATAGTCAAGATGCGGGTTCACGCCACCGTAGCTTTCCATCCACGGAGCGGAAATGTTATCAATCTGATATTTCATAGGGGTTAATCTATTTCAATAGGAGTTGCTGCCGGAAGGTCAAGGAGCTCCGGATTCTGGAAGATCTTGCGGATAAGACGCAGAGTCTTTGCAAAATAATAGCCGTCCGCGATGCGCTCATCAATTGTAAGACCAAGCTTTATGGAGTTCCTGAGCTCATAGGTACCGTCTTCAAGGTAATAGGGAATCTTATTTACCTCGCCGATGGTCACAAAGAAGGACACCGTACCGCAGTTGAAAAGATGGTGGTAATCGGCATTCATCTTTATGGATCCGAGGTTGGTGAGGTATGCGCTGGAATAAGTGGGATCGTCATCGGCCAGGGCCTTGGGGTAGATTCCGTAATATTCCATCTTCCTGAGGCTCCAGGCCATTATGCGAACCTTGGTAACCATCTTATGAACATAGGTATGGACCTGCTCCAGGGGGGATTCGCCATCTTCGCGGAGAACGAACTTTGCCATGGCTTCCTCCGCTTCATCGGCAAACTTTCTCTTCATGTTGAAAGCCACCTGGATTGAGTCACGCTCATAGTAATGCCCGCCTGCGATGAAATAATTCATCTTGGGCCTCAGATAGATGGTCTTGGCAACTGCTGCGGTTATGAAATGGAACCAGGTGTATTTGAATTCCGGGTTCTGAGCGTTTTTCTCTGCAAGGTACTTATCAACCTCAGTAAGGTCAAAAGTCTCTCCTAAAACTGCCTCGTTGGCAGTTCTTTCGCCAAATAGATAAGGCATCATCACGTGTACGGGGTCCAGGCCGCGGAGACGATATGCGTCCCACCTGTCTCCCCAACGCTTTTTTCTCTGCGTCATAATAGGTTGGTTTTAGTCAGTTGCAAAGTTAGCAATAATTTGCTATTTTTGCACTGAAAACCACAGAAACTATGACATCTATAGCATTACAGCACAGTAAGTACGGCTTTGCTTCACTAAGGACATACCTGGCTGCAGGGATTTTTATCATCGGCAATATAGCCATTCCTCAACTTTGCCATCTTATCCCTAACGGCGGCCTTATGCTGCTTCCCATTTACTTTTTCACGCTTGTAGGCGCTTATAAATGCGGCTGGAAAGTGGGCCTTCTCACTGCGGTTCTCTCCCCTCTTGTGAACTGCGCCCTGTTTGGAATGCCGCCCGTGGCATCCCTGCCCGCAATACTTGTGAAAAGCATCACCCTCGCCGTTGCAGCAGCCGTCATTGCCCGCAAAATGCGCTTCTCAATATGGTCCGTCGCCCTTGCAGTGCTCTCATACCAGATTATCGGCATGACCTTCGAGTTCATCATGACCGGAGATTTCTTCTATGCCCTTCAGGACGTGCGCATCGGCTGGCCCGGAATAGCCATCCAGATCGTAGGCGGCTACTTCCTTCTTAAAGCCATTGAAAAGTGGTAGATGAGAGGGAAAGGCAGCTTGTAGAGCTTGTCAACAGGTTCCACGGGCACATCGGCATATATTCAATGCTGGGTGTCAAGATGGGCCTTTACGTTAAAGATATTTTTAATGCCGATGGCCTCACGGGGCATATCGGCATTGTTGCATACACCGGTAGCGTTCCCCCAGTGAGCTGCCTCCTTGACGGCCTTCAGGCCAGCACCGGCTCCACCCTTGGCCACGGGCTCATTAAAGTGGCACCTACCACTGCCCCGCCCCGCGCCGAAGCCACCTTCACCTGCGGGGAAAAGAGCATCACAGTATCCCTGAAGCCGGAATATGAGTCCCGGATTCAGGCCGATATCCGCCGCGGCGTAGAGCTTTACGCCCACGGCCCTCAGTACTGGAAATACGTGGAGTCACTTGCCATCCGCTACGCCCGGGAATGGGACAGGGATGGAATCTTCAGGTTGGCAAAATAATCCCAGCAGGGTACTCGCCATACACAAAAACAGCCCAAAACGTGTACGATCAGTACCAGCGGGTACTTGCCATACACAAAAACGCCCCAAAACGTGTACGCTCAGTACCCTCGAAACGCAAAAGAAAACAAAACTTTTCTTAAAGAAAACCGCTTTCCTTTACTTTCCAGCTATGACTTTACGGGCTTCGTCGGGGTCTATTCCACGGAGTTCCAATGCCTTATCCTTGAGCCTGTCAATTTTTTCCTTGTTCTCAATTACCTTGTTTTCAATGAACACGGAAACGCTTGAAAGGACATAGTACACGGCCGTCTGGATTGTCATGGCCCTTATTTCAGGAGCAATGAGGGCAAGGGAGCCTCCGGCCGTATTGAGGTTTATGAAGGCGCGGCACCCGAAAGTGGAGGGGAAAATATAGCTTACATACCTCCAGAACTCAGGTATGGATGTCTGCGGCCATGAGAATCCCGTGAGGAAAAGACATATAGGAGACACGCTGAGAAACAGCACAAACACGGTTTCCCTCCTTGTGATAAGTGACGACCACGTGAAGGTGAAGAAAATGCAGTCAATGACAAAGAACAACAGGAGAACCATTATGTCCGTCCATTCTCCGCGTTGAGGAAGTCGGAACAGCCATGGAATTAGAAGCGCGATGAGCGTCCCCGTAACCATGTATATGGAAAAGTATGCCGCGCCCCTTCCAAGAAGCACACGGCCTATACCCAGCCCCTGCAGTTTCCCCGGCATTGAGGCAAAACTGCGATTCTGTTCCCTGAGCGTTCCGGCAAGGAGCGACTCCCCGTAGAACATTGTCTGCTGAATCACAAGAAGGAGTGCGGCCGAAATGAAGAAGATTGTATAGGAGAAAGGCTTGTTGTACGGCAGGCTTTCGTCAGATAGCACCGGTTGAACGGCCTGCCAGGCCGCCTGCGCATCCATCCCGGACGCAGTGTATCTTTCAAGCTGGATCTGGTGCATTTCATCCAGCATCGTGAGGTTTGTCCCCATGGTGAGGCATTTGTAGTAGAGGAAACTGGACATGTCGGCATAAGTGGATATGACGCCCTGCTCCCCGCGTACCAGACGGCTGTCGAAATCCTCTGGAACATAGATTATCCCGTGGACAGTCCCTTTTTGCATCAGGGCCTTGGCCTCTTCCATGGATGCGCAGTAGATGAGGATGTTACACTCCCTTGTGGCATCCACTTTCCGGATAAACCGGCGGCTGTAGGCCCCGCCCGAATTGTCCACTACGGCAACGTCCATTTCGTCAACGGTACCGTTCATGTAGATAAGGTTGTAGAGGACAGGATAGAGCAGGCCGCCCACAAAGAAAATGACCATTACGCCGGAATCCGAGAAGATGAGCCGGAGTTCGTTCACAAATATGCTGTACCAGTTCCTTACCCAGGTACCAAGGTAACTAATTCCTTTCATAATCCTGATATTTATATGCGTGGCCCAACCTCCCTATAAGCGTGAAAGGCAGGAACAGGAAAAGCAGAAGATGCACCGCCTCCTTCCACCAACCGGCGAATCCGCTGCCCCAGATTGTCTCCTGGACATGGAAAAGGTAATAGTGCCTTAGCGGGAAAATGGCACTGAAGCCCTGCACATACGGAGGCATCGCCTCAACGGGGAGAGAGAACCCTGCCAGCGAGAATCCCAGCACACTGATAATGGCGCCCACACTTATGGCAAGCCTCAGGACCGGGAACAGTTCCACTATGAAAAGCCCCATGGCCTCCGATGCGCTTACAAGGAGAAGGATATCCAGGAACATCCAGAAGATACTTCCCTTTACCGGATATTTCAGCCACTGGAAAAGCAGCATCTCCAGGGTTATTCCAAGCACCGTAAAAATGATGTTGTATGGCACCAGTTTTCCCACCAGCGCCGTCACCATCGAGTCGCCTGCCGTTTTAAGGAGATGCTTAGATGTTCCATACTTAAGCTCTGACCCCACGGCATATATCGTAATCAGGATGACTATCATCTCAAGGATACCGGGAAGAAGCACACCGTTAAGGTAGACTCCGTAATTCACGGCCGGATTCCCTATCTGGTGTTGGTCCAGAACTATCGGCTGGATTTTGCCCATTATCTCCCGCTCGTTCATTCCTTTAAGGCGCATCACCTCCCTTTGGACCGCCCCGTTTGTGAGGTTTACCATGGTAAGGATATCCTTGTATGCCAGGGCCCCTCCAACAAAATAAAGGGAGTTCACATAGTAGCCGATATGGGGTTGCCGGAAAGACTGGACATCGGAATTGAACCCCTCGGGGATAACGATGTACGAGGTTATTTTTCCCGTTTCCATGTGTTCCCTGGCAAGATGGATGTCGTCGTACCACACGGTCTTTCCAAGCTGGGTGGCGTCAAGCTCCCTTGCAAACATCCGGGAAGTAGAGCTGTTGTCAAGGTCCACCACCCCTATGGGAAGATCATGCGGGAGGCCGTCCTTCATGAATGTAGTATAGAACACCGCATTCACAATTAACACCCCGACGGACGATAGGATATACACCGGCCGTTTAAGGATAATGAGAAACTCCCGTCGGAGCACTTTGACAAACTTTCCTGTCATTTTCCAGATTCAACTGTCATTATGGCGCTCATCCCCGGGCGGAGCCCCGGTATCTGATAATCCGGACGGGCCCGGACCTCAAAGGTACGCGTATCAAATTCGCCGGTTTCGCGTGTGGCCTTCCAGGTAGCATAAGACTCCCGGGCCGAAATATAATAGACCGTGGCCGATATCCGCCTGCCATCCAGGGCCGGAATAGTAAGGTCTATGCGGTCTCCGCTCTGCATGCCGTGAAGGCGGTCTTCGCGGATATTGAATGTAAACCACATGTCCGAAAGATCCTCTATGGTCATAATGGGAGAGCCTTGTCCCACAAGTTCGCCCACTTTGGGGTAAATGCTGGCCACAACCCCGTCACATGGGGATGTAAGGCGTATTTCGTCCAGGTACGAATTCACCAGTTCCACGGCGGCGTTCGCCCTTTCCACAAGTGCCACGGCGGCGTCCTTATCCTCCTGGCGGGCTCCCTTTACGGCCATTTCCCACTGGCTTCTGGCAGCACGCGTAGTTGCCTTTGCGGCCTGGTACTGGGCCAGGACTTCGTCGTATTTCTGGTCAGAGACAACCTTTTCGTCGTGAAGGCTTTTTATCCTCTCGTAGGATTTCCGCATCACCTGCTCCCCAACCTTCGCCTTCTGGTACATTTCATAGGCTCCTGTAATCTGTTCGCTGCGGGCTCCGTTGTAAGCCTTGTCCTTCTGGGCGGTAGCGGCGGCCTTCGCAGCAGCGGCCTCGGCTATCTTGGAGCGTATTTCAGGGGAATCTATAACGACAAGGGTGTCGCCTTTCTGCACCGTAGAGCCTTCCTCGGCGCGGAATTCCTCTATTCGGCCCGGAACCTTTCCGGACACGCGATATTCCGTAGCCTCGGCTTCACCCTGGATTACGTAGGGCTTGGGCTTGGAGACCACATATCCCACCACTGAAACTGTGAGAACTATCACCACAAGGGCAGTTACGCCGATGAGGATATTGTAATTGCTTTTTTCCTGTTTCATTCTAAAGTAGTTTTTCCAAATTGTCGTATCCTTCCACGCTCCTCAGCTCCGACACCGCTGACTGGAGTTCCGCTCCGGCATCTATCCAGTCGCTGTGGGCGCTGAGCCATGCGGTATGCGCTCCAAGCACGGTGGATGTTGTCACCACACCGGCTTCGAAGCCTATGTTGGCCCGCCTAAGGTTTTCTTCGGCCACCTCGACGGCGCTCTCCGTCATCGTGAGTTTTTCCTTCGCTTCCTGAACGATGACTCTCTGACGGGCCACCTGCAGGGCGATGAGTTCCTTGGTCTCGGAGAGGCGGTCACGGTACTGACGGGCTTCGGCCTTGGCTTTTTTCACCTTCCAGATGCCTTCTCCGCCATGGCAGATGGGAATTTTCACCATTACCCCGGCCGACAGCGCACATCCCTGGAAATTATTCTGGAAGCCGTTGAAGCAGTTTGGGTTTGTGATGCTGCATGCGCCCACAAGAGCCACCACGGGCATCATGTCTGCGGCCGCTATCTTAACCTTCCTGTCATAAATGTCGGCCGCAAGGGTAAGGCTCTTTATTTCCGGGCGGGAGTCGTAGACATCTTCAATGCTTTTCCCGGAGAGATATCCCGGATCCGGGACGCCGTCTGCGGTTTCATCGGCAAGCACGATTTCGGTGTCAAGAGGAAGGCCGATTTTCTGGCAAAGTAGCATCTTTGCAAGCCTCAGGCCGCTTGAGGCCTTGCTGAGGAGAAGATCGGCCTCATTAACCTTCACCTTTACCTGAAGGACATCCGACATCGTGCTCACGCCGGCTTGCTCAGAGCGAATGACATCCTTCTCCATTTTATGAAGGAGTTCGGAGTAGCTGCGGGCAAGTTTTTCTTTGTCGGAGATGGAGACAATCTGCCAATAGGCCTTCTCCACATCGGTGACAATCCCCTGGAGGCTGGTCTCGTAACGGCTTTCGGCGAGTTTTTCGGCCTTTGATGCCATGATTGTGCTGTTCACAATCTTGCCGCTGGCAAAAACGGGCTGCTCAACAATGACGGCACCTCCAAAGAGGTTGTGGAGGTCCGGATGAAGGGCTGCGTCTATCTCTTCGCCTATCGCATTCACCGGAGTGGCTATGTCGGGCATGGCACCGGAGGTTCTTAGCGCCTCCAGGATAGCCTTGCCGCGCTCAGATGCGTTGAGTTCGGCCCTGTCCCAGATTTTTCCATCTATGGTGGAGCCCATGGTACGTATCCGCTCCGACTGGTCGTCGCTCACAAGAGCGATGTCCCTGTTGTTATACATGTATCCGCCCACGGCCGTAACCTTAGGGAAGAAGTTTGCGACTGCTGTTTTCCTGTCATAACCGGCCATTTCCACGGCAGCCTTGTCCATGTCCAGCTGGCGGCTTGTCTCCACTGCCATTCTGCGGCAGTCCTCAAGGGTGATGACACGCTGTGCCAGGGAGACCTGGGTCATGAGGAGCATGAGTCCTACAAATAATGAAAACCTTTTCATTTTACCATTCATTTTTTCGGCACGCTATAATGCAAAAAAGTTGCCTAAAATGGGGATGTCAGGCACCAAAAAGGAACCTTTATTGGTATTTTGGTAGAATTTTCCTATTTTTACGCCATGAATAGGAATGTACTGGACATTAATATTTCCCGCGTACTGGCGCTAACAGGAGCGGTAAACGAATTTTCGCTTGGATCAGACATAGTGCTTGGAGAGGCGTGCGGGGAACGCCTTGAAAAGGAGCAGGACATTCTGGATGCCCTGAGGTCGCCGGTAAGGCTGGACGGCTACGCTTTCTTTTTCCTGAGAAGCGGCCACATACGCCTGGAACTCAACCTTGCGGGGTACGAGCTTCACGATAAATCCGTACTTGTCACTTATCCCGGAAGCATAATCCACATATCGGACTATGACAAGGGCAAGGTGGCCGGGACAAAGCTATATTTCCTTATTATCTCCGGGGAAATACTTGGGAAACTTCAACTGACAATTGACAACTTTTCCCACAAGAGTTCTTCCGTGCTCAGAAACCCTTCCATTGTGCTTTCCGACGAAGACTGCTCCATTTCAGAGATATATTTCAAGCTGGCAAGGGATATCCTCAGATCCGGAAGGAAACACAAGGAAGACATCCTTGTGCCGCTCCTCTCTTCCTTCACCCACGTTGTTTCCACGGCATTTGAGATAAGGGACAGCGCCAGGGAAAGTGACACCAGGCAAGACGCCATCTACGAATCCTTCATCTCCCTGGTTTCCAAGCACCATGTAAGGGAAAGGGGTGTAGGCTATTATGCCGACAGGCTCAACCTCTCTCCAAAATACCTGTCAAAGGTTATAAAAAAGGTATCCGGGCGCTCTGCGCCGGAGTGGATAGACGGTTTTGTGGTGCTGGAGGCGAAGAGTCTCCTGAGGTATTCCGGAATGTCTGTCAAGGAAATAGCAGCGGCCCTTAACTTCAACAGCCAGAGCCTCTTCTACAAGTTTTTCCTATCACACACAGGGATGTCGCCGTCGGCCTACAGGTAATCAGGCAATGAAGCCCAGGATTCCGGAGATGTCGGAAAGCTCAAACGCCTTCTGCTCGCCGGTTTCAAGGTTCTTCACATTTACGGCGCCGCCCTCAATTTCGGTGGAGCCGTTGATGGAGATGAACGGGATGGCCTTTTTCTGGGCGTAGTCAAACTGCTTTTTCAGTTTGGCGGCTTCCGGGTACACCTCTGGATGCACCGGAAAGCATAGAAAAAGCCAGCCTGGAAAGGGGCTGGCGAAAATGGAGCGAGATACGAGTCTCGAACTCGCGACCTTCGGCTTGGGAAGCCAACGCTCTACCAACTGAGCTAATCTCGCATGAGTGGATTGCAAAGATAACACAAAAAATTGTAACTTTGTCAAAATTTTTGTGAAATGGCAATCCAGAAACCATCCATACCCAAGGGCACCCGTGACTTCGGTCAGGCCGATATGTCACGCCGAAACTATATCTTTGATACCATCCGCAGCGTTTTCCGTACGTTTGGCTACCAGGAAATCCAGACTCCCTCCATGGAGAACCTCTCCACCCTGCTTGGAAAATACGGCGAGGAAGGAGACAAACTCCTTTTCCGCATCCTCAATTCCGGAGACGCCTTTGCCAATGTGGACAGCAGCAAGCCCCTTACCCCTCAGGTATGTGAAAAAGGCCTCAGGTATGACCTTACCGTGCCTTTTGCCCGTTACGTGGTTCAGCACCAGAATGAGATTTCGTTCCCGTTCAAGCGCTTCCAGATCCAGCCGGTCTGGAGGGCGGACCGCCCCCAGAAGGGCCGCTACCGTGAGTTCTACCAGTGCGACGTAGACGTAATCGGCAGCCGCTCACAGGTAAATGAACTTGAACTGGTCCAGATGGTAGACGCCGTATTCGGCAAACTTGGAGTGCGCGTCAAGATCCACATCAACAACCGCAAGGTCCTCACCGGCATCGCAGAGATTGCCGACGCCCCGGACAAGGTTGTGGACATCACCGTGGCCATTGACAAACTGGATAAGATCGGCCTTGAGAAAGTTAAGGAAGAGATGGCCGAAAAAGGCATCCCCGCGGAAGGAATTGCCGTCATCGAGAAAATCCTTTCCCTCCAGGGCAGTTCGGCCGATAAGATTGGCGCCATGAAGGCTCTCTTTGAATCCTCCGAGACCGGCCTCAAGGGCCTTGAGGAGCTTCAGGAACTCTTTGGCCTCATTGAAGCCGCCGGCGTTAAAGCGCCCGTGGAAATGGACCTTTCCCTTGCGCGCGGCCTCAATTACTACACCGGCGCAATCTTCGAGGTAAAGGCCCAGGACTGGGAAATCGGCAGTATCTGCGGCGGCGGAAGGTACGACAACCTCACCGGAATCTTCGGCCTTCCTGACCTTTCCGGGGTTGGCATTTCCTTTGGCGCAGACCGCATCTACGACGTCCTTACGGGCCTTGAGCTTTTCCCTGCCGCCCTGGAGCAGTCCACAAAGCTTCTTTTTGCAGTTATGGGGGCCGATGAACTACGCTATGTCCTTCCTCTTGCAAAGGCTCTCCGCGAAGCAGGCGTTGCAGTTGAGGTGTACCCGGAGGCCACCAAACTGAAAAAGCAGTTTGATTATGCCCAGAAAAAGGCCATTCCGTTCATCTCAATCAATGGTTCCTCAGAGATTGAGGCCGGCTCCGTCAACCTCAAGAATCTTGTGAGCGGAGAGCAGAAGGCTTTCCCCGCCAATGATATAAACTCCATCCTGGACTTCCTGTCATAATGCTCATTATACCTAAGAACTACCGCAATATCCTTGGCGGTGTGGAGCAGACCGAAAAGGCCATCAAGGCCGTCAAGGATATGTTTCAGGTAAACCTGAGCGCCCAGCTGGCGCTTCTTCGCGTCACAGCCCCTATGATGGTGCTTTCCGGCCAGGGCCTTAACGACGACCTGAACGGAGTGGAGCGCCCGGTCCGTTTTCCCGTGAAAAGTATGAATGAGGCCCCCGCCGAGGTGGTTCATTCCCTTGCAAAGTGGAAAAGGCTCAAACTGGCGGAACTTGGAACGGCTCCCGGCCGCGGCATCTATACGGATATGAACGCCCTGCGCCCTGACGAAGACCTTGACAATATCCATTCAATATACGTGGACCAGTGGGACTGGGAGAAGGTGATGTTGCCCCAGGAGCGGAATCAGGAGTATCTCCGTAAGACCGTCCGCCGCATCTATGAGGCCGTAAAGGTTACGGAGAACAAACTCTATGTGGAGTTCCCCCAGATTACCCCCATCCTTCCGGAGGACATATATTTCATTACCGCAGAGGAACTTCTTCAGCGTTATCCAGGAATGACTTCCAAGGAGAGAGAAAACGCAGTCACACGTGAGTATGGGGCCGTTTTTGTGATGGGAATAGGCGGGCCGCTCTCTAACGGAGAGCCCCACGACGGCCGCGCCGCCGACTACGACGACTGGTCCCTCAACGGAGACATCCTCCTTTGGAATCCCATCCTTGAAAGTGCCTTTGAGATTTCTTCTATGGGTATCCGTGTAGATAAAGACACGCTCCATAGTCAACTATCGGCCCGTGACCAGCTCTGGAAAGAGGACCTCTACTTCCACCGACTGCTGCTGGATGGCAAACTGCCCCAGACCATCGGAGGCGGTAT
>OMQK01000299.1 GCA_900313205.1 uncultured Bacteroidales bacterium
AGTGTCTGCTCTTCAAGATAGGTGAAGCGGCGGCGGAATTTCTCAGATGAGCGGCTTAGGGCGGTTTCGGGGTCTACGCCGTAGAGCCTTGCGGCATTGATGACGGCAAAAAGAAGGTCCCCGAACTCCATTTCAAGCTGCTCGTCAGAAGCACGGGCGGCGGCCTCCGAGACTTCTGCGCATTCTTCCTTCACCTTGTCCCAGACATCCTCCTTCTTCTCCCAGTCAAAGCCGCAACCGCGGGCCTTTTCCTGCATGGAGAGAGCCTTTAGCATGGCTGGCATGGCCTTGGGGATGCCGGCCATTACGCGCTTGTTGCCACCTTTTTCCTTGGCTTTCACAAGTTCCCAGGTATCGGCAATCTCCTTGGCCGATGTCTCTTTCCCGGCCTCCGGGCCAAAGACGTGGGGGTGGCGGAACACCATTTTGTCGCATACCTTATTGATGCTGTCGGCAATGTCAAATGCGCCTTCTTCCTGGCCGATACGTGCATAGAACACCATATGGTAGAGGAGGTCTCCGATTTCCTTGGCAGTACCGGGGCGGTCTCCCTCAAGGATGGTTTCGCTCAGTTCGTACACTTCTTCCTCAGTGAGGCGGCGGATTGAGTCGAAGGTTTGCTCTGCGTTCCACGGGCACTTTTCACGGAGGGTGTCCATTATGTCAAGTAATCGGCCGAAAGCCTGGAGTTTTTCTTCTCTTGAATGCATTTTCAATCTTTTTGCTATGCAAATATACGACATTTTGTGCTATCTTTGTTTTCTCATGCCCAAACTGAATTTCATAGAGGCCGGTGATGCCGTCAAGGCGGTAAGGAGCGGTGACCACATTCACCTCTCCAGCATTGCCAGCGTGCCCCATATCCTTGTTGAGGCCCTTTGTAAGCGCACTGATGTGGAGGATCTTCATTTCCACCACTTCCATACTGAGGGGCCCGCGCCATACGCCGCTGGAGGTGCCTTCTTTGACCAGGGCTTCTTCGTGGGGCCCAACGTCCGTGAGAATGTGGGGGCCGGGCTGGCCGACTACATCCCCGTAAACCTCTTCGAGACCCAGGCCATGTACCGCAACGGGGCGCTTCCCTGTGACGTAGCCATGGTTCAGGTGTCGGAACCTGAGGACGGAATGGTGTCCCTGGGCACATCAGTAGACTGCTCCGTGGCGGCGCTGGAAGTGGCCCGTGAACGTATCGGGGTGGTGAATCCAAACGTTCCCTTTGCCGGGGGAAACCTTATCCCGGTGAGCAGGTTCACGGCCCTTGTGCATGATAATCGGCCCCTCATTACAAAAACGTATGCGGAGCCGTCGGCCACGGACCTTGAGATTGGGCGTCACTGCGCAGAACTGATTCCGGACGGAGCGTGCCTCCAGATGGGAATTGGCGCCATGCCAAATGCCATCTGCGCGTGCCTTGGCTCACATAAGCACCTGGGTCTCCATACTGAAATGTTCTCAGACGGTGCCCTCAGGCTCATCCGCAGCGGCGTCATAGACGGTGCCGCCAAAGCCATCGACACCGGAAAGGTGGTCGCTTCCTTCCTGCTTGGATCGGAGGATGTGTACCGCTTCACGGACCACAACCCGGCAGTGCTCATGAAGGATATCGCCTATACCAATGACCCCCGCACCATTGCCCGCAATCCCGGTATGGTGTCCATAAATTCGGCCATAGAGATAGATTTAACGGGGCAGGTGTGTGCCGATTCAATAGGCACCCGCATCTTCTCCGGCACCGGCGGCCAGCTGGACTTCGTGCGCGGCGCAAAGTACTCTGAAGGCGGCAAGGCCATAATCGCAATGGCATCCCGCACCACAAAGGGCGCGCCCAAGATTGTGCCTACTCTAAAACCCGGCGCCGGCGTAGTTACACCAAGGGCCGATATCCAGTGGGTGGTTACGGAATGGGGCGCCGTGAACCTTTACGGGAAATCACTCCAGGAGAGGGCACGGCTGCTTATCTCAATAGCGCACCCCTCTGACCGTGAAGCCCTTGAAAAAGCAATGTTTGAAAGATTTCACAGATTATGAATAACCGTAAATCCTTTTTTGCCGGCATCCTGATAGGCCTTGGCGCCTGCGGATACCTTGCCCTGGGAGGGCTTCCCGGAGCCATTATCTTTGCATTCGGCCTCATTGGAGTGGTGCTTTCAGGCAGCCTCCTCTATACCGGCCGCGCAGGCGTGATGAAACTCAGTGAAACCGGATCGCTTGTCATGATCTGGCTTTTCAACATCCTTGCCTGCGTTCTCCTGGGCCTCCTTATGGCATCCCTTGGCGGGGAACC
>OMQK01000070.1 GCA_900313205.1 uncultured Bacteroidales bacterium
CGGTATCCTCTCAAGGGACGGCTGGGCCATAGTGGATGAGTCTTCCCGCCATCTTTTTGTGCCCACGGATTCCCACTGGCAGAACTGGGTTGCGGAGCGCCCGGAAGGAGACCGACTGGACTGGTATCTTTTTGCCTATGGTCACAACTACACTGAGGCCCTCTCAGATTTCACAAAGGTTGCAGGCAAGATCCCCCTTTCTCCAAAATACACCCTTGGCTACTGGTGGAGCCGCTACTGGGCCTTCACGGACCAGGAAATCCTGGACCTTGGCCGGGAGATGCGTGAACGTGACATCCCTATGGACGTTATGATAGTGGATATGGACTGGCACTATACGTACCATCAGATGGAGCGCCGCCTTGGCCCTGACGCCTTCGGGGAGCCCCGCGGCTGGACCGGATACAGTTGGAACAGGGAGCTTTTCCCTGATCCCGAAGGCTTCCTTGCAGAACTTCACTCAATGGGTTACAAGACGGCCCTCAACCTTCATCCCGCTTCCGGCATCAGGGAATACGAGGACTGCTATGACGCCTTTGTAAAGGACTACCTTTCAAGGACTTCGGACTATGATGGCCCCAGGGATTACATCTACGGCAAAGAGCCTCATCAATATGCGGGGGTACCAAAGCCCGCAGGCCGTGAAGGCTACAGCGCCAGTGTCCCATACAGGATGGATCAGGAGGCCTGGGCCGATTCCTACTTTGGCACGGTAATCCGCCCTCTGGAGCATCAGGGCGTGGATTTCTGGTGGCTGGACTGGCAGCAGTGGAGGGAGTCCCGTTATGTTAAGGGCTTAAGCAACACCTTCTGGATCAACTACGCATTCTTCACGGACAAGGCCCGGAACTCTCTGGAGCGTCCCTTCATCTACCACCGCTGGGGCGGCCTTGGAAGCCACCGCTATCAGCTTGGCTTCTCCGGAGACACATACGACGAATGGAGCGTCCTTGAGTATCTTCCATATTTCACGGCAACCGCATCAAATGTTGGCTACGGATACTGGGGGCATGACATAGGAGGCCATATGCAGAAGAGGGAAAACCAGCGCCTCACAGACCCAGAGATGTATACCCGCTGGCTCCAGTTTGGGGTATTCACCCCCATCTTCAAGACTCACTCCACCCAGAGCGCAAACCTGGAACGCAAGATATGGGCCTATCCTGACCACTTTGAGTATATGCTGGAGGCCATCCGCCTTCGCTATACCCTGAGCCCGTACATATATACTTTCGCGCGCGAGGCCTATGACACGGGCGTAAGCATCTGCCGCCCGCTCTACTACGCTTATCCTGAGGCCGATGATGCCTATTCCTTCAATCAGGAATACCTCTTCGGGGACAGGATCCTTGCCACGGCAATATGCGAGCCTGCGGGAGCAGACGGGAAATCGGCCCGTAAAATATGGTTCCCTAAAGGCGACGACTGGTACGATATGGCCCTTCATACCGTCCACAAGGGCGGCAGCGCGAAGACTCTCCGCTATGCAATTGATGAGAATCCCTGGTATGTGAAGGCCGGAAGCATCATTCCACTGGCATCCACTAAGATAAAATCTCTGCAGGAAGCCTCCAACGTCCTTGGAATCCTCATTGTTCCCGGAAAAGGACAGTCCTCCTTTACCCTCTACGAAGACGACGGAACTTCCAGGGACTATGACAGTGCCTGCGCCCGCACGCTCATCTCCAAGACTGTGAGCGGGTCCAAAGTCAAGGTTATTATCGGCCCCAGGAAGGGCTCCTATGAAGGAATGCCGGAAAGCCGTGAGATTTACCTTGCGCTTGAAGGCGTTTCAAAACTCCCCAAATCCGTAAAATGTAACGGCGAAAGCGCTGGAGAGTGCAGTTTGGAAGGCTCCCGCCTTGTCATTACCCTTCCCGCCGTTTCTGCATCGGCTCAGACAACAGTTGAAGTATCGCTATAGACTATGAAAAAAACACTTTCCGTACTAGTAGTCGGCCTCCTTTGCCTGATGGCATGCGAGAGACCACGGATTGAAGCACCAAAAGCCCCCGAAGCCCCCATTCCGCAGTATGCCGCTTTCACGGACGGCCTCCTTCCGGACATAACGCCAAAAGGCTGGATAGAGACTTTCCTTGAAAGGCAGAGAAGCGGCATCACAGGCCATCCTGAAGCCCTTTCCTACCCCTACAATTCATGCCTCTGGAACGGAGACATCACAAGGAATACGGAGTCCTATGGCTCCGACTGGTGGCGTTATGAACAGACCGCATATTATACGGACGGGCTCCTTAAACTTGGCTACCTCCTGAAGGACTCCACTCTCATTGAAAAGGGAGAGGCCGGCATCAGGTACACCCTTGACAACGCCGACGAAGACGGCCGCCTCCCCCACACCAATTTCACATGGGCAAGGATGTGGCCTATGGCCGTTTTCTTCCGCGCCATCCAGGCCTACTATTACGCCCATCCCGGAGAGGCAATCCCGGAAGCCCTGGCAAAGAATTTCTCCCTGTATTCAGACGAGGAACTTAGCGTCTGGAGGAACATCGTGAACATAGAAGGAATGCTCTGGACATATGACCGCGGGGCCGATTCCACGCTTCTTGAACGCGCAGAGCGTCTCTGGAACGCCGGAGAATTCGGAGACCTCACGCCTGAAGTATGCCTGGCCGATAAATTCCCCATCATTCACGGAGTAACCTTCAACGAGGAACTGAAACTCCCCGTGATGCTGTATGCAAGGACGGGAGACAGGAAGTATCTTGACGCCGCCCTCAAGGCCTACAATACCCTCAATGAGCAGCATATGCTCCCGGACGGGGTGAACACCAGCGCGGAAAGGCTCTTCCCCAACGACTCCATAAACTCCAGCCATGAAACCTGTGACATTGCAGACCACACCTGGACACTTGGGTACTTCCTTGAAACTACCGGAGACGCTGTATGGGCCGACCGCCTTGAAAGGGCCGTTTTCAATGCCCTCCCCGGCGCGGTTACCAAGGATTTCAAGACCCTCCAGTATTTCTCATCCGTCAACCAGGTGATAGCAACCGGAGATTCCAACCACAATGAATTCTTCTTCGGAAGCACCTGGATGGCCTACAGGCCCACCCACCAGACGGAATGCTGTGCCGGCGCGGTTCACCGCGTAATGCCAAACTACGCTTCCCGTATGTGGATGCGCGGCCGCAGCGGCGCCGTGGTGGCCGCCCTTTACGGTCCATCTGAAATTACCGTAGCACTCCCTTCCGGAAGGCCATGCAAAATCTCTGAAAACACTTCCTATCCCTTCTCCGAAGAGATAGAGTTCACCCTTGCGATGGAAAAGAAAGAGGCCTTCCCGCTGGTTCTCAGAATACCCGGATGGTGCAAGGACGCCAGTCTCACGGTAAACGGAAAACCTGCCGGCGTGGAACTTAAATCCGGGACATTCGTAACCCTTGAAAGGGTATTCAGAAACGGCGACAAAGTGCGCCTCAGCCTCCCTATGGAGATAGTCCGGGAGCACGTCCCCATGGGCGGATCCACCTTCAGCCGCGGTCCACTTCTCTACGCGTATCCCGTCCCTGAAAACGTTGAGGTGGATGACCAAGTGTACGACAATATGGCCGGAAAAGTGCCGGAGAATCCGGATTTCAAATGCCTCTCCATCACCCCGGCCGGTCCCTGGAACTATGCCGTCACCCAGGGAGAACCCGTATGGAAAGCCACGGCATCGGAAGGATATCCCCTTGACAAGGAGTGTATCCCCGGAAAGATATCCGTTCCCGTGAAAAAGATAGAGTGGGAACTCTGGAAAGGAAGGTTCACCCCTTCAGTCCCCAAGGAGCCAAAGGCAGTTTCGGAAGAGACTCAGTGGATAGACCTTGTGCCTTACGGCGCAACTGAACTGAGGGTAAGCGTATTCCCTGAACTATTCTGAGAGCGCCTTCAGCAGTTGATGACGGGCGGCGTTGAACTCCACAGGAGAAGTTGAGTAAACCCACCAATTGAAGATGATCCGGTTGCAGATACCCTGAGCTGCAGCCGGATCTTTTTTCCGGAGCATCGCAAGCAGGGTATTGTCCTCAATGCCGTCACGAAGGGCCTCATAACGTAGAGAACTCTCAAACTTATGGTATCCGGGATACACCACCCAGGAATCCCCGCCGGGAAGCGTTGTCCCCGTGCCGGGGCGGTCGGCGGTGCCAAACGGATCTCCTGCCCAGTAGTTGAATCCCCAGTGAAGATACCCTGTTGCGCCGTACTTGAAAGCCATCCAGTAAAGCATCCTGGTCTTCAGCAGGGGCTGCTCTATGAACCTGTTGGGGTATTCACCGCGGGGGTAGCAGCAGGTGTAGAACCACACTTCATCCCCTGCCTTCTGGCGTGACGAGAAGAAGTCGTAATTGTTGTGCCAGGTGTCAAGCTGGGGCACCCACACATCCATAACTCCGCTCAACCGCGTGGTCTGGAGAGCCTCCATAACCCTTATGGAAGGGTCTATGGAACGGAGGAACCCTATTACACGGCGGTAGTCATCGGCATTCACATCCACAGGTTCATCGCACACCTTCTGCCATGCCTTATCTTCCCAGCCGTTCTCCCTCAAGTTCTCTCTCAGGGCAGGAAGGAATTCCCTGTAGAACTCCAGGACCGAGGGGTCATCAATCTTCCTTGTCTCAATTCCGCCCTTACCGTCCGGGACAAACAGGCCGAAGCCGCTCTCCCAACGGGGCTCATACCTGTGGCCGATTTCTCCTAGCTGGAGTCTCTCCAGGACGCCCGCCTTCTCATAAAGACGGGCTGTTTTGTTGAAGTTTTCAAAGTCAAAGTTCCAATGGCCGTCCTCTCCCCTTTCCATCTTTACAAGGCCGAAGAAAAGAGGTACCATCGTAACGTTCTGATGCGCCTCCTTAAGGGAGGCAGCCATATCTTCCAGATATTCCCAGTGAAGGTCTGAGAAAGGTTCCACGCCCTGCCCGCCGTTCCAGTGGGAAAGGCACTCAGGGAAATCAAAATTCCAGTTTACGGTAAGGAGCGACGGGTCCTCCATCACTACCGGCCATACCCTGAGAAGTACCGGCAGCCGCCTCAGGATCCTTCTGCCCCCAGCTTTAGCACTGAAAGTGAAAAAGCCCTGATAAAGGCCCGGAGCGGCATCTTCCGGCACCTCAACCGTTACCCAGGCCGATGAAGCCTGCGCTGCCGGAACCGTTCCCTTCATATCCGTGAGGATGGGATCCGGGAACATCCCGGAAACGGACCTCAGGACATCGTGGGCCGGATCAGAGGCCGGCTCTCCGATGCCTACAAGACCCACAAGCCCGCACCGGACCACATTTGCCACGCTTCCTTCAAAAACCAGCGGGGTGCAG
Organism: uncultured Bacteroidales bacterium; assembly: GCA_900313205.1. Taxonomy (GTDB): domain Bacteria; phylum Bacteroidota; class Bacteroidia; order Bacteroidales; family UBA932; genus Cryptobacteroides. Next base: position 5,322 of record OMQK01000070.1, read on the forward strand.
GCTACATCTATGTCCGTAAGTTCAACAGGGCTCCTGAAGGCAAACTGGAACGTAGCGTGGGCGCCACGTGCCGTCTCAGTAGTATCGGCCTTGGGAAGGAACGCCGCAGCTTCCGGTAGGATCTTTGTCATAGGGTCCACCTGCACCAGCACAAGGGAGCCTTTCCCGGCGCAGGAGTGCAGAATGACAAGGGCCGATACAGCAGCAAATAGTTGAAATAAACGCTTCATCATTTTGACAGATACTCAAGCATATCGCGCCTCAACTGCCTGAAGTGCTTCACGTCCATATCGTAGGAAGGGGCTTCGGCATCCAGGATGAGCCGTGCGCAGAAAGCGTCGGCATCGGCCTTGGAGCGTGATTCTATCATACGGAGAAGGTCGAAGTCCCTGATTCCGTCACGCATTGCCGCAAGACGGATGGAAGAGTAAACCTTGTGGTCACCGGGCCAGATTATCCACATATCGCCGGCGATGAAAGATCCGTAGGCGTCTTTCCAGGGATCCTGGTCCTTAGCTCCCACCCAGTAGTTGAGTCCCCAGTGGAGATAGCCCCAGGTGTCGTAGTGATAGTTCAGCCAGTGCAGGATGCGGGTTTTGAGGAGAGGGATGCGGATAAACCTGTTGGCATAGTTTCCCTGAGGGCCCATTGCGGAATAGAGCCATTCCGTGTGGCCTTCTGTGCGGGGAAGTCCGTTTGCCGTAAGGATGTCGGGGCAGGGATAATCCACATACTTTGTGTCCACAAGGGTGGACTGGATGGGTTCCAGAACGCGGAAATCCGGGGCCACCTCCTTCACTATGGAGGCCAGCATATTGTAGGCGTCGGAGATAGCGTCGTTGGGTTCGTCGGAAAGAGTCTGGACATAGATGTCCTTCCAGGACCTTCCATCCGGAAGGGTATGGGACTCAAGCATTTCCCTCAGACCGTCAAAATAGCGTTTAAGGTAGTATTTGACGGGAGCGGGGTCTTCATCCGGAAGACTCACATAGATGAATTCAGGATTCCCGGCTCCATCTACATAAAGGCTTCCGTCATCGGCCAGCCTGTAGCAGCCCATGGTGATTGTGCTCTCATTCCTTGCCGCCACAATATTGTGTCCCTGGAGTTGCCTGAGGTCCGGGCAATTCTCATAGAACATATCGAATTCCCTCTTGTAGTAAGGTTCGTCAAACTCCACCTTGAGGTCATATTTTCCGCTTACCGGATCAAGCACTGGATAGCGGTTGAGGTACTGCCAGCCGCCGTTTGCATAGAGGAAACGGAAGCCGTTCTGGCCATACTGGCTCACAAGCTGCACAATCTTTGGCATGTATGTGCCAAGTACGGACCAGTATTCCGGGGTGTCTCCGCCGCACATGGCATCTACCTCCGGACTTGGCCACTGGAGCACTTCCAGGCCCTGTTTTTCAGGCAGGGTCACATCATACACCTTCACGCAGAACGGAAGCTCTGCCACAGTGTCTCCGCTCACGCGGAAAAGGCCTTCATAAAGGCCCGGAGCAAAATCCCTGGGGATATCGAATTCTGCCCAAACGCCGCAGTATTCCCCTTTCCGGAGCCATCTCTGGTAGTCGGACTGCGGAAGAAGGGCATCAGGGATGTCATAGATGTTGTAGTCGTACCTGTCCGGGGCGGCGCCTCCGCACCAAAGGTCCCAGTGATCCGAAGCCCTTACGTCACGGACATGATTGATGCGCGGCTCAAGAGCCATCCCGGAAGTTTGCCCGGCGGGAGCGAAATACACCACCTCCGGGACAAAGCAGTTGTTCTGCCCCTCACCTGCCCTCACGAGCATCTGGACGGTGGCGGTTTCGCCCCTGGCAACGCAGATAGTGTCCCTGTCCCACTCAAGATCCTGCCTGATGACAGGCTTTGTAAGGGGGTCCAGTTGTTCAAGCCAAAGGTTGGGATTATGAATCAGGACTGTCTCTTTCCAAGAAAAATCCCCGGCCGATACCGAAATGTCCACGTATCCGGACGCCTTTCCCTCTATCTTGCCTCCGGTGACAGTGGCGATGCTTTCATCGGAACTTGCCCAGACGGCGGTTTCGGTGGTGTTTTCCGGAACCAGAGAAAGAGCGGCGTCAACCACCTCGCCTACGGCTATGCTGCGTGACGGCAGTTCCACCGAGAGCCCCTCCAGCGGTATCACAAGTTTTGATACGGTAACATGGCAGACAGCGCTCACCTTTCCGGCCGAAGCGGTAATGTCGGCCTCTCCCTCCCCGACGCCGATCACCGTTCCGGTTTGGGATACGGTTGCGACATCATTGTTGGAGGACTCCCAGTTAACGGTTTTGTCTTTGGCATTCCAAGGCGTGACGTCTGCGGTCAGGGTATAACCGGCCCCTATTATCAGGCTCAGGTTTTTCTGGGACAGGGTCACGGCCCCGGTTTCGTTCATTACCGGAGAAAGCGCATCCATGTCCTTCTCTATCTCCTTGCAGGAAACGGAAAAGGCAGCCAGCAGCAAAGAAGCCGCGGTAAGGGTCAAAAAACTGCTTCTCATCATATCAAGACGGATAATATGTCAATGGATAATAATCAAGGGACTCAACGCCCTCCTCAAAGGAGGCTCGGCGTTCATAACTCACTTTGTCTT
>OMQK01000020.1:0-4870 GCA_900313205.1 uncultured Bacteroidales bacterium
TATGACAACAAGATTGCCTTCATGTGCAATCCCGGAGGTTCCGACAACTGGGACGGCGCCGATTCCAACAATTGTCCCGATGTATTTAAAGACGGCGGCTGGTTCAAGGGAATCACCGTAAACCAGATGGCATGGCTCGCCATCCAGATGGGCTGGAAGGAACTTACCGTAATCAGCGGCCAGAACGGTGAAGCCAACGGCAACGCCAGCACAATCCGCATCAACGGCAAGAGCGTATTCCATCAGGAGGATCACCCTTATCTCTCCCCGGAACCTTACGCCAACGAAGGCGCAGACGTGAACTGCGCTTATGCAATCTCGCTCAACAAGCGTTAATTACCTTATCTTTCAACTGGTTTTCAGCACTTACCGGCTTTCCGGAGACGGTAAGTGCTGAATTAATAAAAGAACACCCTGTTTGATGCATCCCGTACCAAAACTGATTCTGACGCTTGCCCTTTCCTTGCTGGGCGCGGCATCCCCTTCAGGCCTGACAAGCCTTGCCGCAGCAGCCGCAGTGGCACCCGCGGATGACGGGAAAACCGTCACATACCGCGGAAGAGTGACAGACGCCCAAAACGGAGACCCGCTTCCCGGCGCAGTCGTGAGGCTCACCGGCAGCAATCGTTACGGCGCCGTTACAGACAATGACGGCAATTTCAGCATCGCGCTCCCCGCAGACAGGAAACCCGTAGTGGAAGTTTCCTTCCTGAGTTACGTGACCGCCGAATTCAGCCTGTCGAAGAGCGGCTCCATCCTTGCCCTTGAGCCGGATACCACGTTTCTGGACGAAGTTCAGGTGGTGGCTTACGGCCAGCAAAGGAGGGTCACCGTCACAGGAGCTGTTTCATCCATCAGCTCCGACGACATCCTGAAATCGCCCTCCGGCAGCGTTGCAAACGCCCTTGCCGGTGCAATTACCGGCGTTTCGTCCGTCCAGGTGTCCGGTCAGCCCGGTGCCGAAGATCCGGACATCTATGTCCGTGGTACAGGATCGCTGTCCAACGAGGCCTCCAAGCCGCTCATCCTGGTAGACGGCGTGGAGAGGTCCTTCTTCCAGATGGACCCCAATGAAATTGAGAATATCACCGTCCTGAAAGACGCCGCATCTACGGCGGTCTTCGGCGTAAGGGGCGCCAACGGTGTCATCCTTGTTACTACAAAGCGCGGCGAGGAAGGAAAGAACCGCATATCCCTGTCCTCCCAGTTCGGCCTCACTCAACCCCTGAGGCACCTCAAGAGCGTAAGCAGTTACGAGTACGCGAAAATCTACAACGAGGCCCAGATCTCCGACAATCCGGACATGCCGGCAAGCGCTCTCAAGTTCAGCCCGTTTGTGCTTGAGATGTTCGAGACCGGCGGAGACCCCATCATGTTCCCGAACATGGACTGGGATTCCTATATCTTCAAGGACCTCGCATGGCAGACACAGCACAATGTCACCATGTCCGGCGGCTCTTCCCGCTTCCGCTACTTCGTTTCCCTGGGTTACCTCTACCAAGACGGTATCATGAAGAAGTTCGACCTCACCTACAACCCGAACTACACCTACAACCGTTACAACTACAGGGCGAACGTAGACATTGACGTAACCAAGACAACAAACCTTAAAATCAATCTCGGCGGCCGCGTGGGAACAACCCATGAGCCCCAGACCTACAACCTGTGGGAGAACATAATGTGGTGCACCCCGTTCTCAAGCGCAGGCATAGTAGACGGCCACTACATTGTTTCCAGCGGCGGAAACGGCAAATACATCCCCATGGAAGGCGGCCTGGACGGCCTTGCCCTCTTCTACAACTACGGATATGCCGAGACCACGGAGAATGTCCTTAACATGGACATCCAGCTGGACCAGAACCTGGACTTTGTGACCCCCGGCCTCAAGGCGTCCCTCAAGGGCGCATACAACTCTACCTACTGGCTTTCCGTAAGCCGAAACGTGACATACGCCCCGTCCATGTACTACACTCCGATGTACCTGGGGTATTTCACCCAGCCCGGAATGGATGTCGCAAGCCCCATGTTCGACAACACCATAGTGTACAGGACTTCCGGCCGTGACGGCCTCATTGAGCCGATGTCCTACGGAGACTGGACCGGCCATTCCCGTAACTGGTACCTTGAAGGCAGCGTGAACTACCACCGCCAGTTCGGGGACCACGAAGTAAGCGCCCTTCTCATGTACAACCAGTCCAAGACCTATTATCCCCCCCAGCTCACGGAAATCCCCACAGCCTATGTAGGATATGTAGGCCGCGTCACATATAACTGGAAACACAGGTACATGGCCGACTTCAACGTGGGTTACAACGGCTCCGAGAACTTCGCCCCCGGCAAGCGTTACGGCCTTTTCCCGGCTGTTTCAGTTGGATGGAGCATCTCTGAAGAGCCCTGGATGAAGTGGTCCAAGAGTTGGATGGATTTCCTGAAAATCCGTGCTTCCTACGGCCTTGTGGGCAACGACAAGTACTCCGGAGCCCGCTTCCTGTACCTCAACGGTTCCTGGAATCCCGCCAACGCAGTATTCGACTGGGGTTACTACGATGCCGGAGGAAACATGTACAAGGGCAGCTGGCAGTTTGGAGACCAGTACAGTCCCGTGATGCTGCCCGATGCCGTGGAGAATACGGTAGGCAACTCTAACGTAACCTGGGAAAAGGTGAGGAAACAGAACTACGGTATTGACATAGTGCTTTTCAAACAGCGCCTCAACATCAACGCCGATATCTTCTTCGAGCACCGCTACGACATCCTTTCCAAGAGAAATACGCAGCCTAACATCACAGACGTATCCCTCCCCCTGATCAACCTTGGAGAAGTGAGCAACCGCGGCTATGAGATTTCCGTGGGCTGGAATTCCAGGATAAGGGATTTCAATTACTACGCTAAGGCAAACATCTCATACTCCAAGAACAAGATCCTGTACATGGACGAGATTATGCCGAATTACCCCTGGATGGCCCAGACAGGGCAGAGCACCGGCACCAAGTACGGCCTTACCTTTGACAGGTATCTCCGTGAAAGCGACTTTGACCCCGAAGGAAACATATTGGAATTCGACGAAAACGGCAACAGGATTCCATCCATGTCAATCGGTAGCCCCCGCCCCGGCGACGCCCTGTTCAAGGACCTCAACGACGACGGCAAGATTGACGAGAACGACGCCAAATGGTTCGGTTTCTCCGACCGCCCTGAATATGTGGCCGGATTCATGGCCGGATTCAGTTGGAAGGGCTTCAGCATGTCCATGCAGTGGACCGGCGCCTGGAACGCTTCCAGGATGATTGACGGAGAGATGAGGACTCCGTTCGGATCCCAGAACACCAGGACCCTCCTCACCTACCTTGCCGACGGAAGATGGACTCCGGAAAACCAGAACTCCCGCTTCCCGCGCATCACCTTCATGAACAAGATCCACTACCTCACCACCAGCGACCTCTGGCTCATAGATGCGTCTTACCTGCGCCTGAAAACGGCCGAAATAGCCTACACGCTGGAAGGCAACCGCATACTGAAGAAGGCCGGAATCTCCACCGCCAAGTTCTATGTGAGCGGATACAACCTCCTGACGCTGTTCTCCCCCCTGGCCGAACTTGACATAGACCCCGAAGGAAACACCTCCGGTTGGGACAACAGATACCCTAACAACCGTATCTATAATTTTGGCATCAACCTGACATTCTAGAGAGATATGAGAACTGTAACTAAACTTCTGGCAATCACCGCCACCGCGGCGGCACTCCTTGTTTCCGCCATTTCATGTCAGGATCTCAGGCTTGGAGACGGCTTCCTTGAGAAGGCTCCCGGCGTGGATGTGACCATCGATACCATCTTTTCCTCCAAGCTGTATGCCGACAGGGCCCTTGTGGCCGCCTATGCCTGCCTCCGCTGCGGCTATCCCGTACACAACAACGCCTGGCCGCTTGGTTCACAGGGAAAATTCAAGTACCAGGCCGCCTGCAGCGCCGTGGCCAACGACGTCCACGACGCCCTCACCGACATCATTGATTCCCAGTGCACCTGGGCAGGTGCCTATAATGTATATTATAACGGTTCCTACTGCGCACAGACGGAAAACACCGAAAGCGGCACTAAATACGCCTATCTCCCCAACCTGGACGGAGCCTGGAAGTGTATCCGCAAGTCCTACCTCTACATCAATAACGTAGACCGCGTGCCGGACATGACTCCCGAGGAAAAGGCCCGCAGAAAGGCAGAGTGCAAGGTGATGATTGCAATGTCATACCTTGACCTCTGGAGAAACTTCGGCGGAGTCCCCATCCTTACGGATGCAGTGGAAGCCGGCAATGAAAGCGGCGTGGACTACACCAGAAAGAGCGCCGAAGAAGTCCAGGACTTCATACTTGCCATGCTGGACGAAGCCGCCCCGGACCTTCCCTGGACGGTTCCGGCAAATGAAGACGGCCACTTGACAAAGGCTTCGGCCCTTGGCCTGAAGTGCCGCGTCCTGGCATTTGCGGCAAGTCCCCTGTTCAACGCCAACGCCCCCTACAGCGACAAAAAGCCCTCCCTGGTGCTTGGAAACGTAGACAAGATCAACCCCGACGACATTGAGAAGATGTACTGGTTCGGTGGCTACGACCCCACCCGCTGGGACAAGGTGGTGAAAGCCTGCGAGGAATTCTTTGCGGCAAACTCCGGCGGAGAATACGCCCTCATCCAGGCTTCGGGCACCACCCAGGACGACTACCGCAGCGCCTGGAACAGGACCTACGCAGACCGCAACAACGGTGAAATCCTCATCCATACCGGCCGCTACATGCCCACTTTCGCCGACACCTACCTCCGCTGCTACTTCGGCCCGGCCGAAGACCACGGAAACGACGGAGCTGACCGCCATACATAT
>OMQK01000020.1:4878-22480 GCA_900313205.1 uncultured Bacteroidales bacterium
ACTTCTTCATCTCGTTGGTATAGCCAGCCACAATCACGAAGGCACGCTCACCGACAACCCGTTTGTGGGAAGGGACCCCCGCCTGTATGAATCCGTGATGATAGTGGGAGACCATTTCCAGGGCCATCCCGCCAGGATGTGGGACGACGGCTATGAGCACGGCGGCGCCGAGTCTCCACGCGCGTACACCGGTTTCAGTTCCCGCAAGATGCTGTGGGACTACAACGACGAGACATTCCACAACAAGCCCACGGACTGGTCTTACCTGCGCCTCGCAGAGATTTACCTCATCTATGCCGAAGCCCTCAACGAGACAGGACGGAAGGCCGAAGCATACGCCCAACTCAACAAGGTGCGTAATCGCGTGGGGCTTCCCGACATGACCGACGCCCTTCTGGAGGAGGTTCAGGCCGGAAGGACCTACCCCACCTATGACGAGCCCCTCCGGGGAGACCCCAAACTCCGCGACGAAATACTTGACGAGCGCGCCCGCGAACTCTATTTTGAGGAGGTGCGTCTCTACGACATGATACGCTGGAAGCGCCAGGACATCTTCTGCAAGACCCTTTATGGCATTCACATGACCATAAAGAGCGGTTCCTATGAAGAGAACAACCTTAAACTCAACTTCCTTGATCCCTTTGAGCCCACTCCCCGCTACTGGAGGGACCACTGGGACAACAAGTGGTACCTGAGCGCTTTCCCCACCAATGAAATCAACAAGGGTTACGGACTTGTCCAGAATCCAGGATGGTAGTAGACAAAGTGAGTATGAAAAGATTTCTGTCATTCATCATAGCGGGGGTTGCCCTGCCTGCAGCACTCCTGGCGCAGGAGTCCTCCCTTTCCACAGTGAGCGGGGAAGACCTCTCATCAACATCCGAGCGCCAGATCATGAACGCCTTGTACGGGCGCCTTCCCGGTCTTCAACTCTTCCAAAACGGCTCCGGATACCTTCCGTCTTCGCTTACTCCCACAACAACCGTGAGGGGGCAGGGTTCCTACAGCGGCAACCACACCCTTTTCATAGTTGACGGCGTGGAGAGAGACCCCTCGGAGATCGAGGTTGGAGAAGTGGAGTCCGTAACCGTGCTCAAAGACGCCGCCTCCCTTGTCCTTTGGGGCATAAGGGGCGCGGACGGCGCCGTTGTAATAACTACACGCCGTGGCAAGGACCAGGAGCCGTTCAGGCTCCGCGCCCAGTTGCGCACCGGTGTGCAGGTGCCATACGGAATCCCCGGCATGGCCTCTCCGGTGAATTATGCAAACGCCATGAACGAAGCCCGTTCACTGGATGGCCTGGAGCCTTATTTTTCGGCCTCCAACATTGCCTCCATCGCCGACGGCTCCTCCACCATCATCCCCAGGACAGACTTGGAGAGCCTGATGCTCAGAAAGTACGGTTTCGCAAATGACATCAACCTGTCCATCGACGGCTCCACCCGCTCTACAAAGTACTTTGTATACGCAAACTACAACAGCAACCGCGGATTCCTGACAAATACAGGCCTCACCGACAACATAGACACCCAGGCCGCATACTATGCTCTCAAGCTGCGCTCCAACCTGGACGTGAAAGTAACCAGGTACACAGACCTTGTGATCAACCTCAGCGCCCGCCTGCAGCAGGAGCAGGGCCCCCAGGGAGGCCTGGACATATCTTCCATGTACAGCGCCCCCACGGTCGGAATCCCTGCAATGCTCTTCGACAAATGGGCCAGGACCAACCTCATAGACAATCCCGTTGGGTCTGTCCTCGGCTCCGGGAACATGACAAGGTTCGGGAGATCCCTTCTTGGCGACATAGCCATAAAGCAGAGCCTCTCCATGATACTCCCCGGGCTCCGGGCCGAAGTAAGGGTATCCTACGACAACGCCTCCCTGGTGTGTGACAGGAAGAATTTCACTTATTCCTATTACACCCTCTCTCCCCTTTACGACACCGCCGGGAACATCAGCGACTACTCCGTCTCCACCTTCGGCAACGACACCGAGATTGCCTTTGCCACATGGCTCCAGAGCCAGTACATGAGACTTAACGGATGGGCCGGACTTGGATGGGACGGCCACTTTGGAAAGAATAACATAAGCGCAGACTTCCGCGCAAGCAGGGAAATGTACAAACTGACCGGTGCAGGCAACATGTTCAAGCACCAGGACTACATCCTTTCCATCAAGTACGACTACGACGGGAAGTACCTGGTGAATGCCGCCCTCAATGCATCCGGAAGCAGTCTCCTCACCACCGGGGACAAGTTCCGCCTGTATCCCGCCGGATCGGTCGCATGGGTTGTTTCCAAGGAGGATTTCATGAGCGGGTCCTCTTTCATGGACTTCCTGAAAGTAAAAGCCTCCGCCGGGCTTGTGGGCATGGACGCCAACCTTGTCTACGACATGGACAAGCAGTTCAACGGCTCCGGAAACAGTTATATCTTCACCTTCGGCAGCACCCAGTACGGTGCAAGGGAGGGAGACCTACCCTCTGTGGGAGTCCGTCCGGAAACCGACCTCAAGATTGACGCCGGAGCGGAATTCCACATGCCATGGGGCCTCAGCGGAGAAGTGACCGGATTCTACAACAGGAGGACGGGGCTCAGGGCCCTTGCCGGGAACACCACCTCCGGAGTCCTTGGAATAGGCCTTTCCGACTCCTTCACCGGAGTTGTATCCAACCGCGGCGTTGAAGGCGCCCTGGACTGGGAAGGGAAGATAGGTCCCGTATCCATCGACCTTGGCGGGACAGTTTCCTTCGCAAGGAGCAGGATAGAGCATCTGGAAACGCCGACGGCTCCCTGAAGACAGGCGTGCCCGAAAGCAGTTTTTCCGGTTCCGTGCGTCCCGGAGACGTCAAGTACAAGGACCTCAGCGGAGACGGCATCATAGACAACTATGACTACACCTGGCTGAAGACACCCGCCCTGCCGGAACTCTACTATGGCTTCCACATCGGCGCATCATGGAACGGAATCAGCCTCAGCGCCCTTTTCCAGGGCACCGGAGACTGGACGGCCGTCACGAATCTTCCCAGCGTGTATCAGCCTCTCTACGGCGGAGACAAGAACGTATCCGAGTATTATCTCACCCACTGCTGGAGAGACGGGGCCGACAACGCCGGCGCCCTGTATCCCCGCCTTACCACGCTTGAGAACAAGAACAACTTCCTCATGAGCGACGTCTGGACCGCAAACGGGAAGTACCTCAAACTGCGTGAACTTGAACTGAGTTACAGTTTCCCGTCAAGCCTCATATCCAAAATCCGGCTTACCGGCGCCACCGTCTTTTTCAGGGGGAACAATCTCCTGTCCTTTGACGGCATAAAGATACTGGATCCCGAGTATATCTCCCTGGAGTATCCCAGGGCACGGTCCTACATGTTTGGAATAAAACTGCAATTCTAAAAACGGAAGCGAGATGAAAACAAAGATATTTACCATACTTGCAGCCGCAGCGATCCTCCCTGTTTCCTGCGCCCGTGACCTTGAGGTGAACGAGAACGTCTATCACTCCAAGGAGTACATGTTTGCAGACTTCGGCATGGTGAAGGACGTGATGACAAACGCCTACGGATATCTCAAGGACGGTTTCAGCGCCGTTGGCGAAACCATGACCGAGTGCGCCACCGACGATGCCGTATACGCCAACACCCCCAACACGATCAAGGGCTTCTACGACGGCAGCTGGTCCGCGAACAATGTGATGGACGACTGCTGGAGCACCCTTTACAGCGCCATCCGTTCCTGCAACTACCTCATTGAGAACTGCCCGGAAGACTTTGAAGTGGCAAAGTACCTTGAGGAATACCAGCGCAACGTAGACCAGCTCAAGAACTACCCCTGGGAAGCGAAGACCCTGAGGGCATACTTCCACTTCGAGCTTCTCAAGCGCTACAATAACATAGTGATTGCGGACACCACCTTCAGGGCCGAAGAAGTCAACTCCCTGAGGCAGACCGACTACGCGACCGCCGCAAGATGGATTGCCGAAGAACTGGAAGACGCGGCATACAACCTTCCCGCCACATACTCCGGCACATTCTACTCTGAACTCGGCCGCGTGACTCGTGGCTTCGCGCTTGCAATGCGCTCCCGCGTACTCCTTTACGCCGCAAGCCCGCTGAACAATCCGGACTCGGACCCCGCCCTTTACGCCGAGGCCGCAATTGCGGCAAAGGAGATGCTGGACGTAAATGCTTCTGACAAGACTTTCGGCCTTTTTGACGATCCCTTCCAGGGAGAAGCCAAGGATGTCATCTTCGGGATAAGGCTGGGGGCGAACAACGCCTTTGAAAGGGCGAATTTCCCCGCCGGATACGAAGGCGGCCACTCCGGCATCTGCCCCACCCTGAACCTTGTGGAAGCATTTGACAAGGCCGACGGCACGCCGTTCGACCCCTCCACCGACGCCGACGCCCTCCTTGACGGGACCAAAAGGGACCCACGTTTTGCCAAGACCATACTCTTCAACGGGGCCATGTTCAAGGACCAGCCGGTAGAGAGTTTCCGCGGCGGCCGCAACGGACTGCCGCTGGACGAGGCTTCCCCCACCTCATTCTACCTTCGCAAGTTCCTGAAGGAAGCCACCATCCTTTCGGCCGGAAACACCACCAGCTACCAGCACCTGTGGCCCGTCATAAGGCTGCCGGAGGTTTACCTCAACTATGCCGAAGCCCTCTTTGAAGCAACCGGCAACCCCTCCTTCAAGGGCGCCCTTGGCGGAGTCACGTTCAATATGTCTCCCGTAGAAGCGGTGAATGCCGTCAGGAATGTTTACGGACTTGCAGGCATTCCCTCCGGCACAGATGCCGACACCTTCCGCAAGAGGCTTCACAACGAGCGCCGCGTGGAACTTGCATTCGAGGGACACCGCTTCTGGGACCTCCGCCGCTGGAAGGAAGGTGAAAGCACAACCCAGATTTATGGCCTGGATATTATGAAAAATGCCGACGAAAGCTTAACTTGCACCAAAATTAAGGTGCAGACCCGCCTTTGGGACGACAAGATGTACTTCTATCCCATCCCCGAGGTCGAGCGGCACAAGAATACTAATCTAAGCCAAAACAGCGGATGGTAAAATCTATCGCACTAGTATTGTCGGCCCTTGTCTCCGCCGATCTCCTGTTCCTGCCTTTCAGGCCGGAGCAGATTCCCGCAGACGAGATTTCGTCGCTCTATCAGGATTCTGACGGATATATCTGGATTGTCTCTTACTCCGGCCTGTCACGCTACGACGGCTACAGGACAGTCTCGTATACCATCGGCCCGGATTCCGACGACACCCAGACAATACAGATGCATAGTGTGATAGAAGCCGGTGACGGGCTCTACATCGCCACCGAAAACGGCCTGCTGTGCCTTGACAGGAAGACGGGACAGATAAGTACCGTACCGGACCCCCTGATTTCCGGAATGAACATTTCGGCCATGACCATAGACGGGAACGGCCGCCTTTGGGTTGGCGGGGACAAGGGAATCTTTGTGCGGAACGGGAATGGTGTCTTCACGGCCTCCGTGTTTTCCATGATGCCCGGCGACAGGCCCATAACGGATGTCGTGAACATGGTTGTGGACCACTCCGGAGACCTATGGTTCACGTCCTGGGGCCGCGGGCTGTTCCGTTTTGACATGGACCAGTCAAGGCTGTATTCATACACGGAGGGAGACTTTTCGGCCTCATATGTTCTCCATGAAGACAGCCGGGAAGGCATGTGGATAGGCACCTGGGGCCGCGGCCTTCTGTACATGAAAGACCTTGACGCTCCCGACAGTCCGGCAAGTTATGTCCGATACGCACACGGAAGCCGAAATCCCGGCTCCATCCTGGACGACATCATATACAACATCCGGGAAGACGGTGACGGAAATGTGTGGATAGGCAGCCGCAGCGGGCTCAGCATCCTTGAAAGGAAGGCTGGCGGCGGCTTTGAGGACAGGTTCATCAACAAATACCCCGAGGAAGGCGAAGGGAACCTCCCGTACAACGAGGTCAACTCCATCCTTCGCACCCGTGACAACTCTATGTGGGTAGGCATGCTTGGAGGCGGCATCTGCAAGGTTGAGGAAAAGCCCCGCATTGAAGAGCGCTTCCCCATGACCAAGGTCCGGGCCGAATACAAGACGGCCTCCATAAAGAGCATCTACCCCACCGGAGACGGCAAGATGTGGCTTGGCATCACCGGCCACGGGCTCATCCAGTACGACAGCCGCAGCGGGGACTTCGTCCACTACTCCTCCCTGCCGGAATTCGAGGGCATGATGTATACAAGCATAGTGGAATGCATCCTGGAAAGAAGCGCAACCCGTGAAATCTGCTTCGGCAGCTACAACACAGGAATCTGGCTGTACAACCCCGAGACAGGAGAGACCAACGTCCTCAATTCGGCCAATTGCAGCGCCCTCACCCAGGACAGCATACTCTCCATTGCCGAAGACGGGGCCGGGAACATGTGGCTTGGGACCCGCCACGGGATATTCGTCCTTGCCCCCGACAACACCGTGACCCCTTTCCAGGAATTCATCTCCGGGCCCAGGCTTGAGAACGGCTACAAGGCCCAGAGCATGAGCATAGACCTCCAGGGAAACATCTGGGTGGCAACCGGTTACGACGGCATCCTGAAGATAGACCCCGCCGCCGGAGAGGTTACGTCCTATACCGTGAACGGGCCCTCCGAAGTACGCAGTTTCAACAGCGTGCTGGCCGACTCAAAGGGGAATATATGGGCAGGATCCGCCCTGTCCGGCCTTTACCGCTTTGACAGCCGGAGGAAAACCCTTGAAGAGGAGAAGAGCCTCATATTCCTCAGCGGCAAGGGCATCGCAAACATCTCCGAAGACCCTCACGGCAACATCTGGGTAAGTACCAGCACGGCCGTACTGTCTTTCAAGGCCGACGAAAACGGTGAAAGGAAAATACTCAGTTACGATGTCACCCACGGCCAGGAAGGGAGCGTTTTCTGCAACCGGAACTCCGCCTTCTACATGGAAGACACGGACGAGATGGCCTTCGGCACGTCCCGCGGAATAGTGCTGTACCCCTGTACTCCAAGTTCTGAAGACATTGGGACACGCACAATCCAGATTACGGACATCCGCCACGGAGAGAATGTGTACAAGGACCTTGTTATCAGTTTCTCCATCTTTGACTTCGAGTCTCCGGAAGACGACATCTACGCCTACCGCCTCACCCGCCGCGGAAAGACTCCCGGGCAGTGGAGCATGGTGGGAGGCGGCGACAACCGCGCCGTATTCACGTCCCTGAAACCGGGGAACTACGTTTTCGAGGTATACGGCTACCGCTCCGGCCACACGGCCGAAAGTGACATCTGCCGCATGGACATAAAGATTCCCGGCAACCCCTGGCTCTCCTGGTGGGCCATAACCCTGTATGTACTGCTGGCCTCCGGCATCATCCTGTGGCTTGTGCTGTCGGCCTCGTCCAGGATGAAGATGAAGCGCCAGCTTGAACTTGAGACCCTCAACCAGCAGAAGGCCGACGAAATCAACCAGGCCAGGCTGCAGTTTTTCACCAACATCTCCCACGAGTTCCTGACGCCCCTGAGCATCATCCTGGCATCGGCCGAAAGCCTTGAGCCCAAGACGGAAAAAGACAAGAACATAACGGAGATAATGTCGGCCAACGCCCTGAGGCTCACGAGGATGGTCCAGCAGGTACTGGATTTCCGCAAGGTGGAATCCGACAACATGGAGCTCAAGGTAAGCGAGAACGACATAGCCGAGTTCATAAGCCATGAAGTGGAATCGTTCATCCCGCTGGTGAGAAAGCACCAGCTTACGGTTTCCTTCTCCAGCGACCCCCAGTCCATACGCGGCTGGTTCGACCCCGACAAACTGGACAAGATAATCTACAACCTCCTTTCAAACGCCGTCAAATATACTCCGGCCGGAGGCACGGTGCGTCTTTCGGTGAACCTCCGCAACGACAACTCCGTGGAGATTACCTGCGCCAACAGCGGCAGGCTCATGTCCAGAAGCACCATCTCCAAACTGTTCAAGCGCTTTTATGAAGGCGATTACCGCCATTTCAACACCATAGGAAACGGTATCGGCCTGTCGCTGGTGAAATCCCTTGTCACCATGCACAAGGGGACCATAGACGTGGTGAGCAACGAGAAAGACGGCAACTGCTTCACGGTAAGCCTCCCTATCGGCAAGGACTCCTACACCGAAACCGAGATTGACACCGACACCTCCGGAGACAACCACATGCCATTTGCGCTGAGCCTTGGGGAAAACGTGGCCCGGACAGGCTACACGGTGCTATGCATAGACGACAACGAGGAGCTCTGCGAACTTCTCCAGGCCATCCTCTCCAAGAGTTTCAACGTCCTCACTTCTCAAAGTGCCGAAGACGCGCTGGAGCTCCTCAAGGACAACGCCGTGGATGTCATTGTGTGCGACGTGGCCATGCCGGAGATGGACGGATTCCAGTTCTGCGCCAAGATAAAGGAGGCCGTGGAATACAGCCATATTCCCGTAATCCTCCTCACCGCCAAGACAGACCCTTCCTACAGCATTGAGGGATTCAGGAGCGGTGCCGACGGCTACCTTACCAAGCCCTGCAACTTCTCCGTGCTCAGTGCCATGATACTGAACCTGATCGGCAAGCAGGAAAAGAAGGGAGAAGCCTTCCGAAAGCAGCTTGTATTTGAGGTCCCGGACATCGACTATACATCCGTGGACAAGAAATTCCTGCAGAAGGCGATAGACGTGGTGAACGCCCACATTGCCGATTCAGAGTTCTCCCAGACCGATTTCGTGAGGGAGATGTCCGTATCAAGGACGGTCCTTACGGAAAAGCTGAAGAACCTCACCGGCTTCACGCCGTCCGCATTCATCCTCAACGCCCGTCTCACCCTGGCCTACAAACTGTTATGTGAGGAGAAGGGCAACATAAGGGTGTCGGACCTTGCCTATTCCGTAGGCTTCAGCGACGCCAAGTATTTCAGCAAATGTTTCAAGAAAAAATATAAGAAAACGCCTAAATCCGTGTTGGAGGAACAAATGGTATGAGAAAGATACTGCTCATGGCGGCATCGTGCCTTCTGGTGCTTGCCTGTGGGAAAACCGAAACTACTCAAAAAGACCAGTTCATATTTGTAAGGCAGCCCGGCGGCCCGGACCTTGGCTACAGCCCGGAATCCGGAGTGACTCTCATAAAGGACGGCCGTCACCTCTTCAAGGACCTTGACAGGAACGGTGTCCTGGATCCCTACGAAGACTGGCGCCTTGACTACAGGGAAAGGGCCAGGGACCTTGCCGGGAAACTGAGCAAGGAGCAGATTGCAGGCCTGATGCTCTACAGCGAGCACCAGGCGGTGCCCACTGACCCTGAAGGCTACTGGTCTTCCCTTTACAACGGAACCACGCTGGCAAAGAGCGGACTCCCCCACTCGGCTATCAACGACAACCAGAAGGCGTTCCTTAAGAATGACAACCTCCGCGCCGTGCTTGTGGTGCGTCTGGAGAGCCCCAGGATAGGGGCCGAATGGAACAACAACCTCCAGGCCTTCTGCGAGGGCATAGACTTCGGCATTCCCGTGAACATAAGCTCCGATCCCCGCAACGAGGCCGAGGCCAAGGCCGAATTCAACGCCGGCTCCGGCGGCCAGATATCCCTGTGGCCCTGCCAGCTTGGCCTTGCCGCCACGTTCGACCCCGCCCTTGTGGAGGAATTCGGCCGCATTGCATCCAAGGAATACAGGGCGCTCGGAATAGCCACCGCCCTTTCACCGCAGGCCGACTTAGGCACGGAGCCCCGCTGGTTCCGCACATATGGCACATTCGGGGAAAGCCCCGAGCTTGCGGCCGATATGGTCCGCGCCTATATTGACGGCTTCCAGACAACCGGCCGTAAAGGCTGGGGCAATGAAAGCGTCAACGCTATGGTAAAGCACTGGCCGGGCGGCGGAAGCGGTGAAGGCGGCAGGGATGCCCACTACTCATTCGGCAAGTATTCCGTATATCCTGGAAACGGCTTCCAGACACTCATGAGGCCTTTCCTTGAAGGCGCCTTCAAATTGCGCCGCGGAACGGAAGCGGCATCGGCCGTAATGCCCTACTACACTGTCTCCTATGGCCAGGACCCCTCCGGAAACAATGTGGGGAACGGCTACAGCGCCTACATTGTTGACACCCTCCTTCGTCACAAATACGGATATGACGGCGTAGTATGCACGGACTGGGCGGTCACACACAACCACGAGAAAGTGGAATGGGCGCTTGGAAAGTGCTGGGGATACGAGACCGCCTCCGAGGCAGAGCGCCACTACGCCATCCTTAAGGCCGGCGTAGACCAGTTTGGCGGAAACAATGCCATGGGGCCCGTCCTTGATGCCTATAAGTTATGGGCCGATGAATTCGGCGAGGAATCGGCACGGAGCCGCTTTGAGGAATCCGCCGTAAGACTGCTTCTCAACATGTTCAGGACGGGGCTATTCGAGAATCCGTATGTGGATCCCGATGTCACAGAAGAGGTGGTAGGATGCCCTGAATTCATGAAGAAGGGCTATGACGCCCAGGTGAAGAGCGTGGTGATGCTTAAAAACCACGGCGGAGCGCTACCCGTAGATACCTGCTGCAAGGTTTATGTTCCCAAGACGCACATCGCCCCTTCAAAGGGATTCTTCGGTCCAATGACAGAGGATGACAGTTGGGAATACAGGGTAGACACCGCTGTAGTTGCCAAGTTCTATGACGTCGTTGAGGATCCGGCCGATGCCGACTTTGCCCTTGTTTACATGAACGAGCCTTACGGTCCCCAGGGATATGAGGTGGAGGACCGCGAGGCCGGCGGCAACGGCTACATCCCCATCAGCCTGCAGTATGAGGATTACACGGCAGCCGATGCCCGCGAGGTGAGCTTAGCCGGCGGCGATCCCCTGGAGAGTTTCATAAACCGCAGTTACAGGGGAAAGACCGTGAGCGTCTATGACAAGGACGACCTAGAGGCCCTTCGCTCTACCCGCAGCCTTATGGGCGACAAGCCCGTGGTTGTAGCCGTAACGGCAATGAGGCCCATGGTATTTTCAGAGATAGATCCCCTTGCCGATGCCGTCCTGATTGGCTTCTCCATCCAGGACCAGGCGTATCTTGAGATTATCTCCGGCGCAGCGGAGCCTTCCGGCCTTCTCCCCGTGCAGATGCCCGCCTCCATGAAGGAAGTGGAACTCCAGTGCGAGGACCTTCCCTGGGATATGACTCCCTACACCGACCTTGACGGCAATGTCTATGACTTTGCCTATGGCCTGAACTGGAAAGGCGTGATTTCCGACGCCAGGACCCGCAAATACGCAAGATGACTCTCCCCCTCCTGATACTGGCCCTTGCCGGAGGGATATGGTTCCAGGTCAACAGCCTGAACGGAGCCCTCACCGGGCTTGGAATAGAAGGAGACCCTATGCCGTGGCTTCAGAGGACGGACGGCTCCCAGCACCCCTGGGTGGGCGAAAAATACAGTTGGGGGCTTGGGTATATGGACGTTGACGGCGCCACTTTACAGTGGGAATACGATGGGCAGAAGTACCACGCCGGAGCCGTTGAGATAAGCGTCGAAAGACGCCTTGACGGGGCCGATATGATTGAGAGCTATACTTTCAGGAACACCTCTTCCTGCAGAGTAAGACTTAAGGATATCGGCATCTATACCCCTTTCAACGACAATTATCCGGATGCCGCAACGTGTATGGCATCCCGTTGTCACGCGCATATATGGCCAGGCGGAAAAGCCGCCTACGTATGTGCCGTCCCTATGAGCGGGAAAGGTCCCGGACTGGGGCTGATGGTGGAGAATGGCAGCATTTCCGATTATGAGATCTGGGAGAGGGGTAACGACAAAGGATGGTCCAACGACCGTGGTGTCTTTGCCTTGTGCCCCCCGGATATGACTCTTAGGCCTGGCAGGTCCTACACTCTTTCCTGGAGAGTGTTTTCCCATGGAATAGAGGACTTTGAGGAAGAGTTACTGGCACGTGGAGGTACCATAGCCTCATCAAGCCGATATGTCTATGAGACCGGAGAGCGCTGCAAGGTTGTTTTCCGAAAGAACGGCAGAAGCTTCACAAGAAGCCGTAAGCTACGCCGCCCGGGGCAGTACAGCATCTCCCGCCGGGGCGTCAGGGCCGATATCCTGGCCATCCCTTCCCCTGAGAAACTGCTTGAGGCCAGGGCCTCATTCATCCTTTCAAATCAGAGGATGAGTGACCGGGAAGACCCCCGCTACGGCGCGTTTATGGTCTACGACAATGAGACAGGCGCAATTGTAACGGACGATATGGGCCGAAGCGACCTTGACGAAGGCCGTGAACGTGTGGGAATGGGAATCTTCCTTGCCGCCTGGTACCGCCTTCATCCGTCTGATAATCTCCTGGAAGCACTTGAGGATTATGCGCGCTTTATCCGTACAAAACTCCAGCAGGAAGACTATACTACAACGTCAAGCGTGTTTCACGCAGTCCCTGACAGGGGTTACAACTATCCCTGGATTGCCGACTTCTATTTCAGGATGTATGAGATTACCGAGGAAAAGCAGTATGCCCTTGATGGTTACGGCACGCTGACGGCTCTTTTCAGGCGATTTGGCTACGGTTTCTACTGCATAGACTATCCGGTCACCAGGAGCCTGAAAGTTCTCTCTGACGCCGGTTTTGAGCCCCAGAAGGCACATCTTCTTGAGTGCTGGAGAAAAACAGCCGATATCTTCACCAAAAACGGCCTTGATTTCCCCTCCCACGAAGTTAATTATGAGCAGAGCATAGTTGCACCGGCAGTGCAGTTCCTGTCGGAAATGTATCTTCTGGAGCGCGATAAACGTTATCTTGAAGCCGCCAGGGAAATGATGCCGGCACTCAGGGCCTTTGCCTTCCGGCAGCCTTCCTACAGGCTCCACGGCATCCCCATCCGCCACTGGGACGGCTGGTGGTTTGGAAAGGACCAGACCTACGGGGACGTGTTCCCGCACTACTGGAGCGTAATATCGGCATGGGCATACCACTATTACTCCCTGGCAACCGGAGAACCTTTTGATTATGAGGAAATCCTGAAGGCAAACCTTGCATCCTTCTCGCCGGACGGGAAGGCCACCTGCGCCTACCTCTATCCCCGCCGCATTGACGGAAAACCGGGTCAATACGCCGATGCCTACGCCAACGACCAGGACTGGGCGCTGGTGGCTTATCTGGATCTGATCAAGCTATAAGAGCTCCTTCAAAGCCTTTTCCATAAGGAGATAACCAGCCATGTTGGGGTGGATGGTATCTGAAGAAAGGTCCTTTCTGGTGATGCCGTCTTTCCCGGCCAGGATGGACTCCAGATCATAAAGCCTTATGCCATCAGATGATGCATAAGCCCTGATTGCGCCGTTAAGAGCGGCCACCTGCTCCCTGATATCCGTAATGGATGGACGCCATCCCACCTTGCCTGCAGGGACAACGGTAGCCACTATTGGCTCAATCCCCGCTGCCTTTGCAAGCCGGCACATGGACTTGATGTTTCCAAGGATTTCCTCCTTGGAGATATATCCCTGATTGAGCGCAAGGTCATTGATGCCGCCAAGGATGAAAACCCGGCCCGGCTCCAGATCCAGGACATCCTGGCGGAAACGGAGGAGCATCTGCCTTGTAACCTGACCGCTTATTCCGCGTCCTGCAATATTGTTGGCAGAAAAGAAATCAGGATGGACAGCGGCCCATATATCTGTTATGGAGTCTCCCATGATCACGGCCGCCGGCTTTTCCCGGGCCTGAGAAAGATACTGCTCATTGTCAGAAGAGTATCGGCTTGAACCGGCCCAGTCAAAGTCCGGGCTGTCCATCGCCGCTATCACTGACAGATTCACTTCCCGGAGGGCTGCCTCGTCCATTTTCACTATCTCACGGTCATAGGTCATAAGGCCGTTCACCTCTCCTTCAACATCCGTCGTCTGGGTGTAAATGCCTGCTGCACAGCCCTGGCGGATAAGGTCCTTAAGCATCTGGGCATACTCCGTGTACTGCTTCAGAACATCCTCAGAGCTCTCATACCGGATATAGCCCCAGTTGCCGTCTTCGTTCCAGAGGTGGCCCTTCACGGGGAAGCCTATTCCTCCGTATTCTCCCATGGCATTTATCTGGTCCCCCTCCATAAAGGCAAATTCAGGGTTGGGATAATGGTGGTAGTCATAGATGTCTCCACACCCTTTCACATAGTTTCCGCCGGAAGCCTGGTTTACAAGCCTGGTGGGATCAAGCTCCCTTGTGAATGCAACCACCTTTTCATTGTCAAACTGTGCCCAGGCCTCGTTGAAAGGCACCCATACTACAATTGAGGGATGGTTTTTAAACTGGCCGATAATTTCACCCCACTCATGGTAATAAATTTCGCGGATATCCTCAGGGGCATCCCAGAAGGTTCCGTCATAGCCTATGTAATCCCATTTTACGCCGCTGTTGTCTGCGATGCTGGGCATATCCTGCCAAACCAGCATACCAAGGACGTCGCACCAGTAATACCATCTTTCCGGCTCCACCTTCACGTGCTTACGGATCATATTGAATCCAAAAGCCTTGGTTTTCTCAATATCAAAGCGAAGGGCCTCATCCGTGGGGGCGGTATAGAGGCCGTCCGGCCACCAGCCCTGGTCCAGGGGGCCGAACTGGAAAAGGGGCTTTCCGTTAAGAGCCATCCTGAGGTGCCCTTCATCATCACGGCACTTGGATATTTCCCTGAGGGCTGCATATCCTTTAATGGAATCCACTTTCTTTCCATCGGCCTTGAGGGAGATTGAAAGGTCATAGAGGCGCGGACTGTCCGGAGTCCAGAGTTCCGGATTGGTAAGGGTAAGGACGGCGGGTTCTCCGGGCTTTGCCGTGGCAACTGCGCCTTCCGAGCACACCTCTACCTCATCTCCACCGTTGGCGCTTACAGTTACGGTGATTGTTCCTTCCACTATATCACTGACATAGGTATAGCCTGTAATATCGGCCTTGGGGGCATTCTCCACCCAAACGGTCTGCCAGATGCCGCTGAGGGCGGTATACCATATGCCCTTAGGGTCCAGAACCTGTTTTCCACGGGGATGGCGGCCATCGTCGCTGCCGTCAAGTACGCGAAGACGGATGGTCTGCTTTCCGGAAGGTTTCAGGTAAGGAGTTACATCAATGGTGAAGGCCGTATATCCGCCGGAGTGACTGCCTGCAAACTGACCGTTCACCCAAACCTCAGCCTCATTATCCACGGCGCCAAAATGAAGGAGGGTCTTCTCCCCCTTTTTCCAACTGAAGGAGGTCTCATACCAGAGGGCGTCCTCAGGGGTAACCTTCCTTCCTACTCCTGAAAGGGCCGATTCCGGTGCAAACGGCACCAGGATCTTACCCTGGAACTGCTCCGGGGCGGGTTCACCGGCGGGCACAATGGCATAATCCCACAGTCCGTTGAGGTTTTTCCACTTCCCTTCCCTAACCATTGCAGGACGGGGGTATTCCGGAAGCGGAGATGAAGGGTTGACATCCTGGGCCCAGCGGGTCATGATATGGCCTTCTACGGGCTTCCAGGAGGACTTGGTGGAACAGGAAACGGCGGCCAGGAGAGCCGCCACAAGAAGTATTCTTTTCATCCTAGAAATAGGTTACTGTGGTACCGGAAACTGCGCTGAGGAGTTTGTTTGCAAGGGAGGACACGCCAAAGCGATACAGGTCCTTGTTCATCCAGGAGTCTCCCAGGATGGTTTTGCCTATGGTCCAGTAGCACACTGCGTCAAGGGCCGATGCAATGCCGCCGGCGGCCTTGAAGCCAACCTTCACGCCGGTAGCCTCATAGTACTTCTTGATGCACTCGCACATCACCCAGGCGGCAACGGGAGTGGCGTTAACCTTTACCTTGCCGGTAGAGGTCTTGATGAAATCCGCGCCGTTTTCCATGGCAAGGAAGGAGGCATCGGCGATGAGTTCCGGGGTGGCAAGAAGGCCTGTCTCAAGGATTACCTTCAGGACTACTGGACGGCCAAGTTCCTTTGCCACGCGGTCTATGCACTCACGGGAGGCCTTGATCTCTGCGCCTGCGGTCTCATAGTCCCCTGCAAGGAAGCTGTTTAGGGCAAGTACTATGTCAATTTCATCGGCACCGCCGCGTACTGCAAGTTCAATCTCACGGAGTTTCACCTCAATCCAGCTCTGGGATGTGGGGAAGCAGCCGGCAACGGTGGTTACGTGGAGGGCGGGATCCTTGCGGGTTTCTGCCACCACGTGGCCAAGGTTGGGATACACGCACACAGATGCGGGGAGCGGCCAGCCGGGGAATGCGGCGGGAATGCCGTTCACCTTCTCAACCATCTTCTTTACGGAAGCGGGGGTGTCGTCTGAGGAAAGGGTGGTCTGGTCCATAATGCCGAAGCAGGCCTTGTAAAGCTCCTCTGAGGCAATGTTCTCAAGGTTCTGGGCAATAAGGGCAAGCTGGCGGTCGATGGCCTCTTTGTCCGGCGTATAGCCGTATTTTGCAGAAAGTGACATAGTTTTATGCTTTAATTTGTAGTTTATATCCTTCATCTATAAGCGGCTGAACAAGGGAAAGCATTTCCTCATAGGAGTACTTCCCAAGGCCTTTCATGGGGGTTTCCCTGTCTATGGTGTACACCTGGATCTCACGGGGCCTTATGCGCCGGACTATCTCCATCCATCCCTGTACCCAGTCTCCGGTAGCCCATCCGGGGCCTTTCAGGAACATTGTCTGGAGGATGAAATCCCCTTCAAAGCGGGCCATCCATTCCACTATCCTGGAAACGTGATACTCCCCTACAGGACGGTTTACAAGGGCCACTTGGGCGTCCGTTGGGGCATCCAGCTTGAGGATAGGGTTATCCACCTTCCTCAGAGCCTCAAAGATACCGGGCTCCCCGCAGCGGGTGGCGTTTGTAAGGACGGAAACCTTTGCGGCGGGATAGTATTTGTCACGGAGCCTGAGGGTAATGTCTATTATGGCGGGAAATTCCGGGTTAAGCGTAGGTTCACCGTCTCCGGAGAAAGTGATGGAATCTATGGGAGTTCCGGCCTCAAGGCAGGCGGAAAGCTTTGCCTCCAGCGCCTCCTCAACGTCCCGGGCCGATGGAATGGTACGGTCATTAAGCCCGTCTTTGTTCCAGCCGCACTCACAGTAGATGCAGTCAAAGTTGCATACCTTTCCCTCACGGGGCAGAAGATTGATGCCCAGGGAACTGCCAAGCCTGCGGCTGAAGATGGGGCCGAAAACTGTGTCTTCCCTTAGCATAGGCGGGTGGACTTGTTGTTTAATATTCTAACCACTCCGGGCTTTTTGCCGGGCTCAAGGGTGCCGATGCGGTCCTGAAGGCCAAGGAAGCGGGCGCCGTTAAGGCAGGCCCAGGTGAGAAGCTCCTGCATGGGAACGTCAAAGGCACGCCTCAGGCACTCAATCTCATGTTCCAGAACAGGCTTTCCTTCGATCCTGATCATCGGCTTTGGAATGTCGAATGCGACAGAGGAAATTCTTGTTCCCCTGCCGCCTGCCATAATAACTGCTTTCATAATGTCTCCTTAATCAAGAGGTTCATAGCTCTCAGGCGTATAGTGAATCACTCTGGTTCCTCCGTTTTCAAATTCAAA
>OMQK01000069.1 GCA_900313205.1 uncultured Bacteroidales bacterium
TCAAGAAACGCAGTGAAGACTGCAAGATTGTCCGGCGTAAAGGCCGCCTGTACGTTATCTGCAAGAAGAACCCCAAGTTCAAGATGCGCCAGGGTTAATTAAGTGTAACTAATAAAAGTACAGATAGAATATGGCAAGAATAGCCGGTGTTGATTTACCCAACAACAAACACGGAGTTATAGGTCTCACCTATATCTACGGAATCGGCCGCAGCAGCGCCCAGAAGATTCTGAGCACTTGTGGCATCGACCCTACTATCAAAGTCGGAGACTGGAACGACGATCAGATCGCCGCTATCCGTGCCCTCATCAACGAAGAGTTCAAGATCGAGGGTGAGCTCCGTTCCTCAGTCCAGATGGACATCAAGCGCCTTATGGATATCGGTTGCTACCGTGGTATCCGCCACCGCGCAGGTCTCCCTGTGCGCGGCCAGAGCACCAAGAACAACGCCCGTACCCGTAAAGGTAAGAAGAAGACCGTTGCCAACAAGAAGAAAGCAACCAAGTAATCTGACTAGCTATGGCAAAGAAAACAACAACTACCAAGAAAAGAGTTGTGAAGGTAGAGGCTTATGGCCAGGCTCATATCTCCTCCACTTTCAACAACGTGATCGTGTCCCTGACCAATGCTCAGGGCCAGGTGATCAGCTGGTCTTCTGCCGGCAAGTGCGGTTTCCGTGGTTCCAAGAAGAACACTCCGTACGCCGCCCAGATGGCAGCAGAAGATGCCGCCAAGACCGCTTTCGATGCCGGTCTTCGCAAGGTTAAGTGCTATGTAAAGGGCCCGGGTGCAGGACGTGAGTCCGCCATCCGCACCATCAATAACGCAGGTATCGTGGTAACTGAGATTATCGACGTAACCCCTATGCCGCACAATGGTTGCCGTCCCAAGGGTCGCCGTAAAGTTTAATTATTTAATTGAAAAAGAATTATGGCAAGATATACTGGTCCTACCACTCGTATCGCCCGTAAATTCGGCGAACCCATCTATGGCCCGGACAAGGCCTTTGAGAAGAGAAACACTCCTCCCGGACAGCACGGTCTGGCTGCAAAGCGCAAGAAGCAGAAAGAATACGGCACCCAGCTCAAGGAGAAGCAGAAAGTCAAGTACATGTACGGTGTTCTGGAGCGTCAGTTCCGTAACACTTACGCCCGCGCTGCCCGCATGAAGGGCCAGACCGGTGAGAACCTCATCCTTCTGCTCGAAAGCCGCCTCGACAACCTCGTGTACCGTCTTGGCTTCGCTCCTTCACGCCCCGCTGCCCGTCAGCTTGTCCTCCACCGTCATATCACCCTGGACGGCGCAGTCTGCAACATCCCTTCATGCCAGGTGAAGCCCGGCCAGGTGATCGCAGTCCGCGAGCGCTCCAAGAGCCTTGAGGTTATCCAGGCTTCCGTAGCATCCGCTACCAAGTACTCCTGGCTTGAGGCCGATATGAACGCCCTTTCCGGCAAGTTCCTCAATGTTCCCGCCCGTGAAGAAATTCCCGAGACCATTAACGAACAGCTTATCGTTGACCTCTACTCCAAGTAATAGAATTTAACACCGTAAAACTTATGGCAATCTTAGCATTTCAGAAACCCGACAAGGTGATTATGCTCGAAGGCACCGACACCGTGGGACGTTTCGAGTTCAGACCTCTTGAGCCTGGCTACGGACAGACCATCGGCAACGCTCTCCGCCGCATTCTCCTCGCCTCATTGGAGGGATTCGCCATTTCTCAGATCAAGATCGAGGGTGTCCAGGATGAATTCCAGACCATCCCCGGCGTGATCGAGGGAATGCAGGACATCATCCTCAACCTCAAGCAGGTCCGCCTGCGCAGGATGGTTGACACCGTAGACTCAGAAGTGGCTTCTATCACAATCAGCGGAAAATCCGAATTCACCGCTGAGGACATCTCCAAAGGATTGTCTTCTTTCAAGGTGTTGAATCCTGAGCTTCACATCTGCTCGCTGGAGCCTTCCGTAAAGATCGTCATTTCCCTTACAGTCACCAAGGGCCGTGGATTCGTGCCCGCAGAGGAACAGAGGGATGAGAATACGCCCATCGGCACAATTCCCGTGGACGCCATCTACACCCCTATCCGTAAAGTCAACTGGACCGTGGAGAACTACCGCGTGGAGCAGAAGACCGACTACGAGAAACTGAACCTTGAGATTGTAACCGACGGTTCCATTTCCCCGGAGGCCGCCCTGCAGGATGCAGCAAATATCCTCATCTATCATTTCAAGCTCTTCACCGACGACAAGAAGATCGCCATCGAGTCTGCAGTGGAAACTGACAGCAAGGAGCTTGACGAGGAGTCCCTGAGGATGCGTCATCTCCTCCTTACCAAACTCTCCGATATGGGCCTCAGCGTTCGCGCATTCAACTGCCTGAAGGCTGCCGATATCGACACTTTCGCAGACCTTGTGTCCTACAGCCGCGCAGAACTCATGAAGTTCCGCAACTTCGGCCGCAAGTCCCTCAACGAAATTGACCTCCTGGTAGAGAAGATGAAGCTTTCCTTCGGTATGGATGTCACCAAGTACAATATTGAACCTAAGAAAAAGATCGTTTAACAATGAGACACAATAGAGCAGTCAATCATCTTGGTCGTCAGAGCGGTCATCGCAAGGCCATGCTCGCAAATATGGCATCCTCCCTCATCCTGAAGAAGAGGATCACCACCACCGAGGCTAAGGCAAAGGCCCTCAAGCCCTACCTTGAACCCCTCGTGACCAAGTCAAAAGAAGATACAACTCACTCCCGCCGCGTTGTCTTCAGCTATCTGAAGGACAAAGAGGCAACTGCAGAACTCTTCCGCACCATCGCTCCCAAGGTGGCCGATCGTCCCGGTGGATACCTCCGTATCCTCCACACCGGCTTCCGCCAGGGTGACGCCGCAGAAATGGTTCTTGTAGAATTCGTGGACTTCAACGAGGCAGCACTTGCTTCCGGCAAGAAAGAGGCCAAGAAGACCACCCGCCGCAGCCGCGCAAAGAAGGCCGAAGCCGCTCCCGCAGAAGAGGCCCCCGCAGCAGAGGCCCCCGCAGCTGAAGCTCCTGCAGCTGAAGCTCCCGCAGCAGAGTAAGATAACCTTTTCGGCAAAAAAGTCCGGTTCCAGATGGGGCCGGACTTTTTATTTTGACTATATTTGTGGAAATCAATTGAATCTGACATGCTGAAACGTGTACTTTTTATTCTTCTGGCGCTTTTGCCCTTAAGCCTCTTCGCCCAGCAGAATATCGGCCATAAGACAGAGACCGTACGGTCTCCGGAAGTGAACCCGGACGGCTCCGTCACTTTCCGCCTTTATGCCCCAAAGGCTCATAATGTGACCGTGATAGGGGACTGGGTTAACGGAATATCGCCCCTTACGGAAGGGGAAGGCGGCGTGTGGGAATACACTACGGCGCCGCTTCCATCTGAACTCTATACCTATCGGTTCTATGTAGACGGGCTTATCGGCCTTGATCCCGGAAATCCCTTTACCCTGAGGGATGTTGGAACAACGTTCAGTTATTTCTATGTGGACGGGGATAAGGCTTCATACTATGAGGTTCAGGACGTCCCTCACGGCAATGTAGAGCAGATCTGGTACCGGTCCGGCGCCACCGGGAAGGACCGCCGTCTAAGCGTTTACCTTCCTGCGGCCTATGACGGCAAGAAGAAGTTCCCGGTGCTGTATCTACTTCACGGCAGCGGCGGGGATGAGAACGCCTGGCTGGAGCTTGGAAAGACTGCCCGCATCATGGATAACCTCATCGCAAGGGGAGAGGCCGTCCCTATGATAGTGGTTATGCCTAACGGAAATATCGGCGCGCAGGCTGCCCCGGGAGAGACTCCGGACAACCTTGCCTTCCGTCCCGTGATGTCCAACCAGATTCCAAGCAACTACAAAAACGGCACGTACGAGGCCTCCTTCGGGGAGATAGTCTCCTTCATTGATGGCCGATATAAAACTGTGCGTAACCGCCAGTCAAGGGCTGTGGCAGGCCTTTCCATGGGCGGATTCCACTCCCTGTACATATCGCTGAACCATCCGGACCTCTTCTCCTGGACCGGCCTTTTCTCTGCCGGCCTGGTGCCGCAGTTTACATCGGAACTTGACGTTTATTCAAACCGTGAGGCCAAACTTAGGGCTTATCAGAAGAAGGGGTGCAACCTTTTCTGGATAGCAATAGGTAAGGAAGATTTCCTCTATGATGTGAATGCCGATTTCCGTACGGAACTGGATGCCCTTGGCTTCCCCTACGAGTACCACGAGTCCTCCCGCGGCCACCTCTGGTGCAACTGGCGCCAGTACCTCCTGCTGTTTGCGCCCCGGCTGTTCAGGTAACTCAGGCCTTGTAGTCCTTGGGGGAAACCCCAAACTGCGCGTGGAAACAGCGGGAGAAGTATGACAGGGAATTGAATCCTACCATGCTTGCCACTTCCGCTATGGGCCAGGTTTTTTCTGCAATAAGCTTTGCCGCCTTGTTAAGGCGGTATTGCTTTATATAGTCGTTCACGGGAATATCGGTTATTACCCTCATCTTCCTGTAAAGGGTGGACCTGCTCATATGTAGTTCGTCCACAAGGGTGTTCACGTTAAATGACGGATTGCTGAGATTCTCTTCCATCAAATTCTTAACGCGGTCCATGAATTTGAGATTCTCAGGAGTCGCGGCGGCACGGCGGCGTTCCAGTTCCCTCTCGACGGCTTCCTGATTGAGCTTACGGATCTTGCTTGCGACAAAGCGCCCTAAGAGATATAGGAGGAACAGGATTATAATCACTTCTCCTATTATGGCGGGAGCCCTCCTATACCACGGGGGCATAATCCTGATGTCAAGGCCTTTTACGGGGTCCCCGGGTGCGGCATTAAGAGGATTGGCGCGAACTTCCAGCCTATAACGTCCTGAGGGCAGGTTTGAAAAGCTTATAAGGTGGCTTTGTTCTATGTTTATCCAGTCCTTATCCTGCCCCAGGAGCCTGTACTGGTAAGTTTTGATGCCGAATGAAGAATAATCCAGGTCTGCGAAACCTATGCTGAACATCTTCTGGTCCGGACGCAGGACGATGGCGTCCTTTGGCCATCGTTTTACCTCGGAATTATAGATGTTAAAGCGACTGAAGACAATTTTGGACGGCCTTGGAGGATAATTGAATGATTCAGGCCGGAAGCTCACGAAGCCCTTTACGCCGCCAAAATACAGAGTCCCGTCGGGGGCCTTCATCCCGGATTTGAAATTGAACTGGTCTCCGGTAAGACCGCTCCGGTGGTCGAAGCGAATCACCCTGTCACGATTTGGTGTGAGGTGGAAGAGTCCGTGGTTGGTACTTCCCCATATCCCTCCGGAATTGTCTTCCAGGAGCATGTATATCATATTGTTGGGAAGCCCATCTTCCTCTGTCCACCTTCTTTCAGACTCTCCAGTTTTATGGTTATAATAAATGATTCCGGAGTCCTCCGTCCCCAGCCATATGTCGTGCGCGGAATCCTCTAGCATGCAGCTTATATATGGATCCATATCGCCCAGGTTGAGCCAGATTCCCGTTTCCGGATCCAGGCGGAATACTCCCTGGCCCATAGTGGCAAACCAGAGCCGGCCGTAGAAGTCCTGAAGGATGTCATTGACGTGACTGTAGATCAGATCTTCTGCTACCCTGTAAAACCGGTCTGCTGAGGCGTTGTACTGAAAGAGCCCTCTTTCCGTTCCTATCCAGATGGTCCCAGAAAGGTCTTTGAAGATAGAGTAGGCGCTGTTTCCTCCGGGACCGCCACCTTCAGAGTCAAGGCTGTATTTCCGGTAATTCCTGCCGTTTTGGCTTAGTACAAAGAGCCCCTGCCCGTAAGACCCCACCCATAGTTTATTGTCAATTATCTTAAGTGCATGGATGTTTCCGGCGGGAAGGAAGCCTGATTCAAAACGGCCTTCATCGGGATAGAAACGGTGGAGTCCTGCGTCTTCCGGTCCTATCCAGATGCTTCCGTCACCGGCCAGACAGAATTCACTGATGTTCTTTCCGCGGAGCCTGTTCTCCCCGGGGACAGGGACGAACCTCTGGAAAAGGGATGAATAGGGGGAGTAATAGTTAACCCCGCCAAAGTAGGTGCCTATCCATACGCCGCCGTCAATATCTTCAGTGAGGCAGAATACTGCGTTGTCGGAAATTGGATTGGAAATATCGGCTGTGTGGACAAGTCTGGTGATGCCAGAGGGGTCACTGATATGGACTCCGTTTTCTGCACCCACCCACACGCGGCCGTCCGACGCCACAAGTATGTCGTGAACAAAGTTTACATCACCTGCCCCCATCCCGTCCACGTTTGTGAAGGATTTATTCCTAAGATGAAACTTCAGTACGCCGTAGTCAACTGAACCCACAAGGAGGGTCTCGTTATCCAAGGGCTTTACCTTTGTGAACATCTGTCCGGATTTGCCCTTGAACGGGTACTGCTTTATTTTATCAAGGTCTTTTCCCTGAAGTTCCAGAAGGCCTCCGGCGTATGAGGCTATCCATAGATTCCCGGCGCTGTCTGTCTGGAGGTCCCTTATGTTAATGCCACGTCCCTTCTCTCCCAGACTGATCTGACGGGAAGTGAAATCACGGCCGATCCTTATAAGACAGGTGTCGGCAATGGCAACATAAGCCTCTCCTTCCGGGCCGAATTCAATATCGCGCACAAGGCCATCTATGGGATTTCCGGAGATGTCTCTCAAAGGGACAAAACGGAAAGTCTCGTTGGATGGATTGAAAATATGAAGGCCGGCGATTGTCCCAACCCAAATGTTGCCATCATGGTCTTCGTTAAGTGAACATACTCCGTCGTTGAAAAGCCCGGATCCGTCTGTTTTCTTATAAACCTTGAAGGAGTTTCCGTCATAACGGTTGAGCCCGTCCTGCGTTCCTATCCAGATATAGTCATCGCGGTCCTGGATTACGCAGTATACCATATTCTGGGAGAGCCCGTCCTCTACTTGCAGGCTTCGTAGGGTGTAGGGCTGAGCCCACATCAGATCCCCGGTGAGGAAGGTCACCAGTGAAAACATCCATATGGTAAATCTGTTCATTTTTGGCAAAGATAAGAAAAATGAAACAATTGTTAAAAAAAATGACACATTTGTGAATTCGCCTTGAAAAACTGTTTCATAACTTTGTGTTGGACTAACCGCTTAAGCTATGCTTTGCCGCACATTATTCAGCACACTGGCAGCCACAGTAATGCTTGTGGCGTGCTCTTCTCCCGTCAAAATCGGCCTTATCTCTTCCGATGAAGGCCTGAGGTCCATGCTGGAAGAGCGGGGGTATGTATGCGAGGATATCACCCCGGGGTCACCCCTTGAAAGCTATGACCTTGTGTGGTGGAACCGTACGGACACAACGGCAATTACTCCTGATGAAATATCTGCCGGTCCTGCCTTTGTCCGCTATATTGAAAAAGGTGGGAATGTGGTTCTGTCCATGGATGCCGTCCGTCTTGGTAATGCCTGGGGCCTGGAACCAAATCCCGTTGAGGAGAATTCATGGGCGGCGGAAGACTACGGTTTTGGACGCAAGGTTGGATACCATTCCTACCGCAGCCACCCCCTCTTCGATGGCATGCACGGCGGCGCTTATGTGTGGCATGGCCATCAGGACAATACATGCAGGGTCCTTGGTTATTCCGGGGACAATGCCCCGCAGCGCGAAGGCACACGCATAGTTGCCACGCTCTGGGAGCTTATTTTCTATCATCCGGATTACAAGGTCATCTGGGAGCAGACAATTGGCAGGGGACATCTTCTTTCAATAGGCTGTTTCCTCTATTATGACCGTCCCAACTACAATACAAAGATTCTTGGCCGATTCACTGCCAATGTGGTGAACTGGCTTACAGGAGGAAAGACTGAGAGTGCTGAAAGATACTGGACTTATGACCCCGCAATTGTTCAGACGGGACAGGAGGTTTCCGTTTCAGGAGTATCTTCTGCCGCTCCCTCCCGCTGGGCTCAGGCCTCAGATGTAGATTCCCTTGTCTTTGCACCTTCTGCCCAGGAGATAGTTGTCCCGTCGCGCAGATGTATGACCGTCTGTGACGAAAGAGGCGGCATCAAGGAGATCTGGAC
>OMQK01000254.1 GCA_900313205.1 uncultured Bacteroidales bacterium
CGAGAACTTCAATGATTTGCGGATAATCATCTTCTCCCGCAAGGCCGGAAAGCACCAGCTCAGGATTGCAGAGACAGAGAAATACGCCCATGTGACGTTCTTCTTCAACGGTGGCCGTGAAACCGTATTTGAAAACGAGGACCGTATCCTTGTGAACAGCCCCAAGGTTCCCACATATGACCTCCTTCCCCAGATGAGCGCCCCTGAGGTTGCAGAAAAACTCATTGCCCAGATCCGTTCCGGCAAACAGGATATGATCATCCTCAATTTTGCAAACGGAGACATGGTGGGCCATACCGGTATCTACAATTCCATCACCCGTGCCGTCACCTGCATTGACAAGCTTGTGGGAGATGTGGTAAAGGAAGCAATTGCAAAGGACTATGTGGTGCTCCTAACCGCAGACCACGGCAACGCGGATTTCGCGGTGAACGCAGACGGTACCCCCAACACCGCCCATTCACTCAATACCGTGCAGTTTGTGGTTATCAACGCCGGGCCTGAAGTTAAGAAAGTGAAGGACGGCGCCCTTTGCAACGTCGCTCCTACCATCCTCAAGCTCATGGGCATCCCCCAGCCTGCCGCAATGACCGCAGAACCTCTTATTTAGTATGGAATTATCAGCAAAATTCCTGGCACAGCTGCTTAAGGGTACCGTTGAGGGCGATGAAAACGCCAAAGCTACCAAGTTTGCCAAAATAGAACATGGCAAGCCCGGTACCCTGAGCTTTTTTGCCAACCCCAAATACGAGCCCTTCGTGTACACCAGCAAGGCGTCCATTCTCATCGTGGGAAAGGACTTCCAGCCAAAGGAGCCCGTAACTCCCACTCTGGTGAGGGTGGAGGACGCCTACAGCGCCATCGCGGAGCTCCTTAAGTATGTTGCCGATAAAAAGAAGAAGGCAAAGCGCCACCGCAGCCTGAGGGCACGCTGGTTCCTGTCCACTAAATTCGGCAAAAAGGTATACGTGGGAGATTACTCCTATGTTGGCCGCCACACTGTAGTGGGGGACAATACCGTCATCCATGAGCATGTGTACATCGGGGAGAACTGCACCATCGGCAGTAACTGCATCTTCTATCCGGGCGTCCGTATCTATCCCGGAATGATCATCGGCAACAACGTCATCCTCCACAGCGGGGTTGTGATAGGGGCCGATGGCTTTGGCAATGCCCCGCAGCCTGATGGCAGCTGGGAGAAGATAGAGCATCTTGGGAACGTGGTTATCGGCAATGATGTTGAGATTGGCGCCAATACCACCGTAGACCGTGCCCAGATGGAATCTACCATCATCGGCAATGGCGTCAAGATAGATAACCTCTGCCAGATAGCCCACAACGTGATTATCGGTGACCACACTGCTATGGCTGCCCAGTGCGGCATAGCTGGTTCCACTCAGATCGGCAAATACTGCATACTGGCGGGTCAGGTGGGTGTTGCAGGTCACCTCAAGATTGCAGACCACACTACCATATGTGCCCAGGGAGGCGTTATCGGCAATATCCGTAAGGAAGGGGAAGTCCTTGTTGGATCGCCTGTCATCCCCGTAAAACAGTACATGAAGGCCTACGCCATTTTCAAGCGTCAGGCAGAGGAATAGCGCTCTTTTTGATTTTTCGCATCAATTGCTTATCTTTGCAAACTTTTAGATAAGGATAGGCAATTGATGCGTTATAGTCAGCATACTGTAAAGAAAACTTACTATTTTGAAGGCAAGGGCCTTCATACGGGTACGTATGCCCATATGAAGCTAAAGCCCGCCCCCGCAGACTCCGGCATCAAGTTCCGCCGCACGGACCTTCCCGGCAAGCCCGTCATTGACGCCCTGGCAGAGAATGTGTCCAACACAGCCCGTAGCACAACCATCTCCTACAAGGAAACCGTAGCTGTCACCATAGAGCACATCATGTCCTGCCTCACCGGCCTTGGCATAGACAATGCCGTCATCGAACTGGACAACATTGAAGTGCCAATCATGGACGGCAGCGCCCGCTTCTTTGTGGAGGCAATTATGAAGGACGGCCTTGTAGACCAGGGCGTTCCCCGCAAGTTCCTTGACATCACGGAGCCCGTAGAAATCAAGGACTCCCGGTCCGGTTCATGGATAAAGGTGGAGCCTGCATCGGCCCCGTCAATTGACGTCACCGTGGATTTCGGCTCCAGGATTATCGGCGTGCAGAATGTCCACTGGGATATGGGCGTTGATTACGCAACGGAGATCGGCCCCAGCCGCACTTTCTGCTTTTTCCATGAGATAGAGTACCTCTACCGCAACAACCTCATCAAGGGAGGAGACCTTGACAACGCAATTGTGATTGTGGAGCATGAGGCCACTGAAGAGCAGCTCAAGTGGGTTTCACAGCTTTTCAGCCTGCCGGATCTCCATGTGACCGATGACGGCTATCTGAACAATCTCAAGCTCAATTTCCCGGACGAATGCGGCCGTCACAAGCTCCTGGACCTCATCGGGGACATCAGGCTGGTTGGCGGTTACCTCAATGCACGCATTACGGCCTTCAAGCCCGGCCACGCCCTCAATACAAAATTGGCAAAGCTTATCCGTACCAAGATTAAGTAAACTACTATGATAAAGATTCATCCCATGGCCTGTGTACATCCTGACGCCGTTCTTGGAGACGGCGTTGAGGTAGGGCCTTTCGCATTCATTGACGCTAATGTAACCATCGGTGCCGGTACCAAGGTGCTTAACAATGCCACCATTTACAATCACGTGCGCATTGGGGAAAACTGCACCGTATTCCCAGGAGCAGTTGTGGGCGCCATCCCCCAGGACCTCAAGTTTGAAGGAGAAGAATCCTGGGTGGAGATTGGTGACCGCGTGAACATCCGTGAGTGCGCCACCATCAACCGTGGTACAAAGGCCAGCGGCAAGGGCGTAACCAA
>OMQK01000034.1 GCA_900313205.1 uncultured Bacteroidales bacterium
ACTCCACTTCGATGGCTGCATGCATCAAGCATTTTGTGGGTTACGGCGCTGCAGAAGGCGGCCGTGATTACAACAGCACCCTTATCCCTGAACATCTTCTCCGTAACGTCTACCTCCCTCCGTTTGAGGCTGCCGTAAAGGCGAGAGCAATGACCCTTATGACCTCTTTCAACGACAACGACGGAGTTCCTTCTACCGGCAACCAGTATGTTGTAAAGGATATCCTCCGCGGTGAATGGGGTTTTGACGGCCTGGTTGTCACGGACTGGAACTCCATGGGAGAGATGATTAACCACGGCTTTGCGGCCGACCGCCCGGAGGCCGTTAAGAAGGCTGTTGCCGCAGGCGTTGACATGGATATGATGACCTACGGATTTATCGGCCATCTTGAAGAGATGGTCCGCCGCGGGGAGGTGAAGGAATCCCAGATAGACGCCGCCGTCCGCAATATCCTGAGGATAAAGGTTAAGCTTGGCCTTTTTGAGCAACCTTATATTAATATAGAGGAGGGTGCCGCCGTTCAGTATGCCCCCGAGCATCTTGCAGCGGCCCGGAAGAGCGCCGAGGAAAGTGCAATCCTCCTTAAGAACGACGGGGTCCTGCCTCTTAAGGACGGCCTCCGTATCCTTGTCACCGGTCCTATGGCCGATGCTCCCCACGACCAGCTTGGCACCTGGACCTTTGACGGTGAGAAATCCCATACCGTAACCCCTCTGAAGGCTCTTGAGGAGCGTTTCCCGGGTAAGGTCACCTATGTCCCCGGCCTTGCCTACAGCAGGCAGGAGAGAGATAATTTCTCCGATGTCGTTGCCGCAGCCAGAAGGGCAGATGTCGTCCTAGCCTTCCTTGGAGAGGAAGCCATCCTTTCCGGAGAGGCCCATTCCCTTGCGGACCTCAATCTTATCGGCTCCCAGAGCGAACTACTTAAGGTTCTCAAGGCAACGGGAAAGCCTGTTGTTGCATCTATTATGGCAGGACGTCCCCTCACAATTGAGCGTGACCTTGAAAACTGCAACGCAATGCTCTACAGCTTCCATCCCGGCACCATGGGCGGTCCGGCCCTTGCAAACCTCCTTGCCGGAGATGTGAACCCTTCCGGAAAGGCCCCCATCACTTTCCTCCGCACTGTTGGCCAGGCTCCCATGTATTATAATCACAATATGACGGGACGTCCCTACAGCGGAGAGCTCCTCATGAAGGACATTCCCCTGGAGGCCGGCCAGACATCTCTGGGCAATACTTCCTATTATCTTGACTACGGTGCATATCCGCTCTTCCCCTTCGGTTTCGGCCTCAGCTACACAACATTCGCGTATTCAAATATCGGCCTTGACAAAGAGGAATATAAGGCCGATGATACCATTTCCGTAACCTTCACCCTTGCCAACACCGGCAGCCGCGAAGGCACTGAGGTAGCCCAGGTGTATGTCCGCGACCTTGTGGGCTCAATCGCCCGCCCCGTTAAGGAGCTCAAGGCCTTTGAGAGAATCACGCTGGAGCCCGGAGAAAGCCGCACCCTGACTGTAGGCATTCCTGTTCAGGACCTTGCCTTCTGGGGCATAGACGGCAAGCGTGCCGTAGAGCCCGGCAGCTTCCTCCTTTGGGTAGCCGGAGACAGCGCCTCCGGAGAACCTGTTGGATTTGAGGTACTTTGAAAAGATTAAATATTAATTTTGCACTTAGAATAACCATTTTTATGAGAAAAGCACTACTCACCGTTATGGCTTTTGCCATTTCCGTTTGCGCTTTCGCACAGAACCGTGTAAGCGGCGTTGTCCAGGACAATGCCGGCTATCCCGTAATTGGCGCAGCGGTTATTGTGGAGGGTT
This sequence comes from uncultured Bacteroidales bacterium, assembly GCA_900313205.1. Lineage (GTDB taxonomy): Bacteria > Bacteroidota > Bacteroidia > Bacteroidales > UBA932 > Cryptobacteroides. Next base: position 1,830 of record OMQK01000034.1, read on the forward strand.
CCTCCAACGGTACGGTTACAGACGCAGACGGCGCATGGTCGCTGTCAAACGTCCCCGCCGGAGCCCGTCTTGAGGTTTCCTCTATCGGTTATGTCTCTCAGACTGTTCCGGTTTCAGAATCGGCACTCATTGTCCTTGCAGAAGACACAATTATGCTTGACGACGTTGTGGTGGTTGGTTACGGCGTTCAGAAAAAGAGCGTGGTCACCGCTTCCATTGCCAAGGTTTCGTCCGACGAACTTGGCAAAACGGCGCCTGTCCGCGTTGACAATGCCCTCAAGGGCCTTGCTGCTGGCGTTAACGTAACCTCCTCTTCTGGACAGCCCGGCGCTGCCGCAAGAATCCGCGTCCGCGGTACCGGAACCATCAATAACTCAGATCCCCTTTACATTGTAGACGGAATGCCCATTGAGGGTGGTATAGATTACCTCAATCCCTCCGACATTGAGTCTATAGAGGTTCTCAAGGACGCCGCCTCAGGTGCCGTTTACGGTGCCCGTGCAGCCAACGGCGTTATCCTTGTGACAACCAAGAAGGGAACCAAGGGACGCTCCAGGATCAATTATGATTTCTCATATGGTATCTCAAGCCCCTGGAAGAAGCTGAGTGTTCTCAACGCCTCCCAGTACGCTATGATGATCAACGAAGGAATGATGAATTCCGGACAGGCCCCCAAATATGCCGATCCTACAAGCTATGGCGTGGGCACAGACTGGCAGGATGAGATTTTCTACAAGAACGCCCCTCAGGTTCAGCATGAACTGAGCGTAAGCGGTGCATCGGATAAGGTGAATTACTACCTGTCCCTTGGCTACATTAGCCAGAAAGGTATCATCGGCGGAAATGTGGGACGTTCCAACTATGACCGTCTTACCCTCAGGAGCAATACCACCTACACCGTATTTGACAAGGCTTCTGAGCGTATTTTCCTCAATAACCTTACGCTGGGAAGCAATCTCTCTTACGCCTATATCACTTCTACCGGCATTGCTACAAACTCCACCTGGGGTTCTCCCCTTGGTTCTGCAGTTGCGCTTTCCCCTATCCTGAATGTCTATGCCAATGAGCAGGAAGCCGCAGAGCAAATTGCAACATACGGAGAGGCTGGAATGCTTTATGGAGCAAACGGCCAGATGTACACGGTTCCCGGTGGCGGGTACAATGAGATGGTGAACCCCGTGGCCGCACTCTCTCTCCCCGGCACTAAGGGATGGAGCCACAAGTTTGTGGGCGGATTCAGCGCAGAACTCCAGATCATCGATAATCTCAAATTCAGAAGCGCCCTTGGCCTTGACCTTTCATTCTGGGGTGACGACGGCTACTCAGACGTCTTCTATCTCAGCAGCAGCCAGCAGGCAACAGAGTCATACGCATCTTCATCGGCCTGCAATTCACTTGTTTGGCAGGTGGAAAATACCCTTACATACAGCAAGGAGTTTGGTGGGCACAGCATCACGGCTCTCCTTGGCCAGTCTGCAAAAGCATCAAGCGGCGCATACCTTGGAGCCTCCTCAAAATACCTCAAGGATATCAACAAACCCTATATAGACTACACCAACGGTCTTCAGGCCGACGGTGACCGCAACGGTTGGGGCGCTCCCTACGCCCAGGCAAAACTGGCATCATACTTTGCCCGTATCAGCTACAACTACGGAGAGCGTTATATGGCCGAGGCAACTGTACGCCACGACGGTTCAAGCCGCTTTGGCTCCAACAACCACTGGGCCACATTCCCCTCCTTCTCACTTGGCTGGAACTTCGCCAAAGAGCAGTTCATGCAGGGTGCCACTTCCGTCCTCAGCACCGGTAAGCTCCGCGCCTCATGGGGCCAGAACGGTAATGAGAATATCGGCAACTTCGGTTATACCGTCCTCACGGAGGGCAACAACAACTATTTCTACGGAAAGGACCAGTCAGAGGCTATCGGCGTAAAGGCCAGCGGCCTTGCAAACAGGAGCCTCCGTTGGGAAACCTCCACTCAGACAGACGTAGGTGTGGACCTTGGATTCTTTGGAAACAAACTCACATTCACCGTAGATTACTACTACAAGCTTACCAACGGAATGCTTATGACAATGCCCATCCCTTCATACGTGGGTGAGAGTAAGCCTACCGGTAACGTCGGTATCATGTCAAACAGCGGTGTTGAATTTGAGCTTGGTTACAAGTATTCAGTTGGTGACTGGAACTTCAGGGCCAATGCAAACGCCACATATCTTGTGAATAAGCTTGTGAAGCTTGGCAACGACACCGGTTGGGCCAACTATGACTCCTTCCAGGGCGTTGGAACCATTTCACGTGCAGAAAACGGCTATCCTTTCCCTTACTTCTACGGATACCAGACAGACGGTATTTTCCAGAATACCGCAGAGGTTGCTTCTTACGTTTGGACCAATCCTGAGACCGGAGAAGTAAAGCAGATTCAGCCCAAGGCCGTTCCCGGAGACGTCCGCTTCAAGGATCTCAACAACGACGGCAAGATTGATGACTCTGACCGTACTTACATTGGAAAGGGAACCCCTGACTGGACCCTTGGTCTCAATCTCCAGGCAAGCTGGAAGGGCATTGATTTCTCCATGCTCATCCAGGGTGTAGCGGGAGTTCAGGTATACGACTGCACCCGCCGTACGGATATCCGTTCCGTCAACCTTCCTTCCTATATGCTTGACAGGTGGACCGGCGAAGGCACTTCAAACAGAATCCCCAGGTTCGTCATTGGAGACAAATTCAACTGGGTTTCCTCAGACCTTTATGTGTACGACGGCTCTTATGCCCGTATCAAGAATATTCAGCTTGGTTATACCCTGCCGGAATCCCTTACCCGCAAGGTCCTCATCTCCAACGTACGCGTTTATGTTGCCGCCGAGAACCTTCTCACTCTCACCAAATATCACGGATTCGATCCTGAAATTGCTTCCGGAGGAACGTCACTGGGCATTGACTATGGTGTTTATCCCCAGGCCCGCACATTCACCGCAGGCATTAGCGTAGCATTTTAATTTATGGAGGGAAAAAAGATGAAAACAAGCAATATACTTTCTACTATCGCATTTGCAGCAGCTCTTTTTGCCGCCACATCTTGCGGAAACAAGTTCCTTACCGTAGAGAATCCTACCGCACAGCCTATTGAAGAGTATTTTGTGACAAAGGATCACCTTCAGGAGGCACTTGTAGCAGCCTATGCCCCTCTCCACTGGACAGACTGGGCAAACGGCCAGTACAACCCTCTCATGATAATGAGTGACATAATGGCAGACCAGATTTGGGTTGGCGGTGAAGGCAAAACGGACAACCAGTTCTGGCACCTCATGATGAACTTCGAGGCCCTTCCTACGGCCTGCATGACATCTATCTGGACTTGCGGCTATTCCGGTGTGAAAAGGAGCAATGACCTTATCCAGTATACCGGATGGACAAAGGACGCCGGCAACATTACCGCCGAGGAAGAGTCCCTTTTCCTGGAGCAGGCAAGGCTTCTCAGGGTGTACTACTACAGCTGGCTCTGGAAATTCTGGGGCAACATTGTGTACTATGAGGCTAACCTTGAGGATCCATATATCGGCACTCAGTATACCGCCGACGAAGTTTATGGCAAAATGATTGCCGATCTTGAAGGCGCAATTGCAATCGACGCTCTTCCCATGAGGCAGCCCGACGGAAAGGCCGGTTACCTTACCAAGGCTTTCGCCTATATGCTTTACGCGGAGATTGTCATGTATCAGAAAGACGAATCCCGTTACGCTACGGCCCTTCAGTATATGAAGGACATCATCGGCTCTACGGAATATGATCTTGTGCCCGATTATGGCACCATCTTCAAGCCCGAAGGAGAGTGGAGCGTAGAATCCATCTTCGAGATTGCCTACAGGGCCGACGGTCAGGTCCGTTCATACGACAACGTCCTTGGCGCCGGCGGCACCATCCTTCCTCAGCTGATTGGCCCTTACAATATGGCCGAAGGCGACGATGACCACAAGGCCGGTTGGGGTTTCGCACCCGTACGCCAGGAGACATATGACATGTATGACGCATCTGACGCCCGCCGTGCTGCAACCTGCTACGACGCCACTGTAAATGCTTATGAGGCACGTTACCAGGATACCGGCTACTTCCTGGAGAAATACCAGGGACTCCAGTCGGAATACAACACCGGAGACGGTGCCCCGGATATGCGTTTTGGCAACAATTACCGCATCTACCGCTTCTCCGAGACTCTCCTCAATGCGGCCGAACTGGCTCTTTCCAGTGATCCTGCCTATGCCAAGATTTGGCTTAACAGGGTTCACAACCGCGCCGGCCTCACAGACACCGTTGAGGCAACTCTTGCGAACATCAAGCAGGAGCGTCGCCTGGAATTTGTAGGAGAAGGCAAGCGCTACTGGGATCTTGTCCGCTGGGGAGACGCCCCTACGGTACTTGTCCCGGATAAATATGAATACAGGACAAACACATGGTCTGAGAGTAAGAAATATCTCCCCATACCTCAAAGCGAGATTGACGCCGCTCTTGGAACACTTGCACAGAATAACTATTAACAATCATTAACCAATACAAATCAAGATGAAAAAGTTATTTGCTTTTTTGAGTATCGCTGCAATTGTCGTTGCAGCCTGCACAAAACCCAATTCGGGCAATTCTGACACCCCCGGCGGGAATACCCTTCCTTCGGCCGCAGGCATTAACCCGGTAGTCAAAGTAGAGGGAAACGTTGTTACCTTCTCTCTCCCGGAAGGCACTACAGGCCTTATTCCCATCTGGTACACCAACGAGTCCGGAGACTTTGTCTTCGCCGGTAACGGCAGTCCTTTCACCAAGACTTTCTTTGACGGCGGCACCTTCAAGGTACGTATGTATGTGAGTAACTCCGCCGGTCAGTCGGCCGATTATTCAGAGGCCGAATTCACCGTTGAGGTGGCTAAGGAGTGGAAAGGTTACAACTACAACTCCCAGTACAATATCTGGAAAGTTGGCGAGGATGCCGGTATGGACAAGAGCTACACTTACTACAATCCCGGTTGGAATTCCGGAGACGGTCAGTTTGCGTTCACCGTCAATCCGTACAAATTCTCACTTGATAAGGCTTGCAGTGACCGTTGGCAGGCACAGCTCCACCTTGTTCCCGGTGCCGATGTCGCCCTGTCCTCTGACAAGCACTACGACTTCTCCTGCCTTATTACGCTCAACAAGAAGGCCGGCGTAACAGTAAAGGTAACAGATACCACCAGCGACGACAACTTCCTTTTCCTCTCACTGGACGACATGGAAGAAGGAACGACTATTTACTATCAGAAGGATGTTTCCGGCATTGACGCTGCGGCTATCAAGGTTGTCTTTGACTTTGGCTACTGCGAGGCCGGCACTGAGGTCGAGATCTCCCGTATCACCCTCAAAGACCACGCAAACGACGACGGTACCAATGCTCCCGACAAGGAAGTTGAAGAAGAAAAAGCCGATGAACTTGATACAGCATGTACAATCAAGGCCAATGCCGCCACCAATCTGTTTGACCTTACCACGCTTGTTAACCCCGTAGCTTATCATTATGCTCCCGGTTGGAACAAAATTGATGATCCTGAGATGACAAATGTTACCAAGACCGGTTTCAGCATCAATTATCCTACAGCTACCGATTCACGTTGGCAGAACCAGATAGGCCTTGACCTCGCAGCCCAACTCAGTTCCGAAAAGACGTATGACTTCAGCTGCACGATTAATTCAAACAACGCCTTCCAGTTTGGTGTGAAGCTTACCAATCATGAAGACAACAACGAAATTTTCTTCCACGATTGCAAATGGCACACTGTTCTCACAGCGGGAGAAGATTTCACATTCACAATTGCCAATCTTGGTGGTAAAGACATCCCCGCAAAGGTTTTCTTTGATTTTGGCGGAAACCCTGAAAACACGACGCTCGTGGTAAAGGATATTTGCCTTCAGGAGCACATTGACTAGTTGATAATTTTATGAAACCCATCCACACCTTGACTATACTTCCATTATTGCTTCTTACGGTTTGCTGTAATACGCAGCAGACGGCTGCACAACAGTCACAGCAGGAAAACAGTATTGCCCTGCTCCCGGACAAGCTGGTATTTGAGCAGCAGGGAGGTGAACAGCAGTTTTATGTGACGTCCTCTGCCCCTGGAATAGCCCTTTACAGCGACGAGGACTGGGTTACCAGTATTGAACCGCCGTATTCCGCATACACGGAAGGGACATTCACCGTAAAAGTGAAGGCTAACGGCACTACTGCTGAACGTAATGGAAATGTTGTCGTCAAAGTGGGACAGACAAGGGCTTATCTGCCCATATCCCAGCAAGGTCTCGATCCCGTAGAAACGGGAATCGAGACCCCTGAGGGGTACACGCTCGTATGGCACGACGAATTCAACGATTACGAGGGCCTGCCTGCATCGGCCGACTGGAAATACCAGACCGGAGATGGTGGTTGGGGTAACAATGAGCTTCAAGACTATGTAGCCGGGGAATACAATGGCGTCAAAATAGCCGAAGTATCCAACGGTACACTAAAAGTTCATGCAAAGAAAATAGACGGAAAGGTACGGTCCGTGCGTCTTAACACCCGCAAGAGTTGGACTTACGGCTGGATTGAAGCCTCTCTCAAGCTCCCTTCCGGCAAGGGAACCTGGCCTGCTTTCTGGATGATGCCATCCCAGTTTACAGGTTGGCCCAAGGACGGAGAGATTGACATCATGGAGGAGGTTGGATATAATCCCAATTACTGTAGCGCTACAATCCACTGCAACCGTTATAATAATGGCGGAACTGCAACAGAGCATGCCGAAAAGTACATTTCCGGCGCTCAGACATCATTCCACGTTTACGGATTGGAATGGACTGCGGACTATATGACCTTCTATCAGGATGGAAAGGCCATCCTTACCTACAGGAACAACGGCCAGGGCCATGATTCCTGGCCATTCTACAAGCCTTTCTACATTATCCTGAACCTGGCTTGGGGTGGAAGTTGGGGTGGCGCTCAAGGCGTAGACGAGTCCTGCCTGCCCACCGCAATGGAAGTGGATTGGGTCAGGGTGTTCCAAAAGCTTTGACCTCCCTATGGAGCTAACGGCTTGATTGTTAGCGAGTTAATAGATTGGCGGTGCACCTTTCGGCGCACCGCCAATTGTGTATCAGCCTCAATACCAGCCACTTACCTCCACGCTGGTGGCTGCCTACAAGGTGACGCTTAGAAGCTCTCGGGCAATTTCGTGGATGCAGGATTCAATTTTGTCGGCCTGTGCATCAGAGATATATGTGTCTCCGCGTTTGTAGTGTCTCATCAGCGATGGATTGATCCCGATTCGTTTTGCTAGTTTAGATACGTTGAGAAACTCGAACAAATCAAAGAATGCGGAAACGTCGTACTTGTATTCGAACTCCGGGTTCAGCAGTTCTGCCGGAATATCCGATGCTGAATCATAAGAATCCAACACCTCCTGAAAGGAATTCAGAAAGTCTTGTTTGGCTTCTGCGGCAGTGGCGCCCTCGCCAATAATGACCGACTTGGTGTTTTTTGTGAAAGCGCCAAATCCGTTTTCGTCCTTTTCTATCACAACGGTAATCTTGCCCATATCAGTTCTCTGTTATTGTTTGGCCAGCCTTATCATCTCACTCTACTTCAATGCAAATATAACACATTTTTGTGACATAATTAATAATTATTTGCTGGCGGTCGTTCTGATAACAATGCTAACCATAGTATGTTGATAACTTTAGTATGCATTCATAACTTTGCAAAAGCAAATAATACCTTTTCCATATGGATAAGAATCCTATTCTCTTGCAGTTCGGAAAGAACGTACAAGAGTACCGTAGGGCCCAGCAAATGTCGCAAGAGCAACTTGCAGAATCTGCTGGCGTTCATCGCACTTACATTGGAATGATTGAAAGGGCAGAAAAGAATATAACACTCTTAAACATTGCAAAGATTGCTAATGCCCTGAAAATAAGTCCTTCAGTGTTACTTAAAAATCTATAGAAATGGCTTCAGCTGTAACCTTTTCTGACGGAAGTTTCCTTGAGTTTGCTCAAGGCAAGTTCGATGCTTGGTGTATCTATTTAACACGGCCTGGCCAAAAACGATACGCTCCGCGTGACGAAATTTATTTTGCCGAACTTCTTCAGTACGGGAACAAACACGGCGCAAGGCAGATATACGATGATTTTATATCCATCTATGATCTGTCTGACCGGGAACTGAAAGACGATGTTTTTCAGCATATTCATGGCATTTCACAGAAGTTTGGCGAAGATAGCCTTGAGATAGAGATTCTATACTCAATCCTTTATATGGGGATGGTGGCTGAGAATAATAAAAAGTTCACAGTTCTAAAGAAGCGGGTAAAGAGACTTGGCGTACACCAGGTATTAGTAGATGGTATGCCCCCGCAAGAGGCCGCGAATTTCAGTAAAAAGTATTTGTGGCAAAAGAGCCCCCAGAAAATGGCAATTTGGAACGCCATAGGTGACAATGTGCCATTCTGGAAAGTTCTTGATAGAGAATGTCTTTCAAGAGGTTTTTAGATATGTATAACCCAAAGTATTTCATTCAGAACCAGATGTGGCAGTACCGCAGCCCTAAGGGGCCGGCAATCCATACTTTTGTATCTTCTGACGGTACTGCAATAGGAATGTTTCAGGGCAACAGAGGCGCCCGCCCAGAACTTGATTTTCGTGTCAAAATCTTGCAACCACGAGAAGATGCTAAACCATTTCTCCTTCCTCACGATGAATGGGTAGTCGATGTATTGCTCAAGGCACAGCACTACAAAAGTGAAATAATACAAATTCTCGATTATTATCTTGATTTCTACGAGAACTGTACACCATTTGCTTCTCTTGAAGATAGAGATAAATACTCTCCAACGACAGTGCAGATAATTGAAGAACGATTTGCAGGCATTTCTGTCCCGGGGACAATCTCCATTGGCGGTCTTGCCATCATTTTAGAACTATTCTGTCTGTGTGAGAAACAGAATCCTGGCGCGCATCAATTCAAGTTAGCCCTTCAATGGACTAAAGAATGCGTACTTGGAGGACGTGACTTTAAGAACGTTCTCAACCTGGTAATTAGGCATCGAGAGTATTAAAACGGTAGTTCCTGGCCATAGTAGACTTCCGGCTCACAGAGAACACGGATGTCGCTATCTTGGAAGAGTTTGGCCTGTTTCTCCAACTTCTCCAGAATCTCTCCTCTATGTTTGATGCTGTTTATTTCCTCGCGACGGGCTTTGCTCATCTCGAGGAACTTTTCTTCCTGGTCGATGCCCAAGAACCGGCGGCCAAGGAGATTAGCTGCGATGCCGGTAGTGCTGCTCCCCGTGAACGGGTCAAGAATCCAGGCTCCTGGCTTGGTGGATGCCTGAATGATTCTAGAGAGGACGCTCAGAGGTTTCTGGGTCGGATGCTTGCCGCAAGACTTCTCCCAGGGTGCAATCGCCGGCAGTGTCCACACATCACGCATCTGGGTGCCGCCATTGATTTCCTTCATTAGTTCATAGTTGTAGTAATGAGCCACCTTTTGCTCCTTTCGAGCCCAAAGGATATACTCTGCTGAATATGTGAAGTATCGACAGGAAAGATTGGGCGGTGGATTAGTTTTCACCCAAGTGATGCAGTTAAGGATCTTGAAGTCCAGTTCCGAAAGACAGCGGGCCACGGAGAAGATGTTGTGATACGTTCCACTGACCCAGATGGTGCCATCTGATTTCAGATGCTCTCGACAGGCGGCCAGCCAGGTTTTATCAAATTTGTAATCCTCCTCAAAACCATGAGACTTATCCCACTTACCCTTATTCACGGAGACAGGAACACCGCTCTGAATGCTGATTCCCCCGTTTGACAGATGATACGGCGGATCCGCGAAAATCATATCGAACTTGAAATCAAACGAATTCAGGAGTTCGATACAATCTCCCTGCAGGAGCGTAAAGTTCTTATCTTGGGACTTGTAGTAGACCGTTGGCATAGAAACTATACAAGTTTGGTGGATACTACGCCTTCATCGAGGTCCATAATGTTGTACAGATTCTCTAGGACATCAAAGGTCTCCTTGAGGTTGTTGCGGGCTGAGCCCCAGCCCTGGCCATCGGTAATCCACACAAACTTGAATTTAGGATG
>OMQK01000077.1 GCA_900313205.1 uncultured Bacteroidales bacterium
CCACCGCCGCAGAGGCCATCCAGGCGGCCAAGGCCCGGGAGGAAGCCTATGCGGCCGAAGTTCACTCCCAGGATGGGCAGGCCGATATCGGCCACCGTATGTGCTGCGCTGAGGAAAGTGCCGTCCCCGCCCATGGAGAGCACGAGGTCCGTTTCCGGGCGGACATCGGCCTTTTTCTTGATCTCATAAACCTCGAAGGTTGCCTCCTCAAGGTCCTTCAGGAGGGCCTTCATGCGGGCGTCTTCCCTTAACTCATCCTTCAGGATGAAATATCCTATTTTCATATCTTGATCATAAATCAACCTGCAAAAGTAACATATTTTGCACAAAAATCCTTACTTTTGTACCATATAAATATAGAATATGACAAGACTCAGCGTAAATATCAACAAAATTGCCACCATCCGTAACGCCCGCGGCGGCAATGTCCCGGACGTGACGCTGGCGGCCCAGAAATGCGAGGAATTCGGCGCAGAGGGCATCACGGTGCACCCAAGGCCGGACGAGCGCCACATAAGGTATGCCGATGTAAGGGAGATCCGCCCGCTCATAAAGACGGAATTCAACATTGAGGGAAATCCCACGGTCCAGAGCTTTGTGGACCTTGTAATGGAGGTGGTGCCGGACCAGGTGACCCTTGTTCCGGACGGCCACAACGCCATTACCTCAAACGCCGGCTGGGACACAATAGCAAACAAGGAACTCCTCACGGGCCTTGTGAAAACCTTCCACAGCAAGGGAATACGCGTTTCTATCTTCATAGATCCCATCCCGGAGATGGCTTTTGGCGCTGCGGAATGCGGGGCCGATAGGGTTGAACTCTACACGGCCGCCTACGCGGAGAACTACCCCAAGGACCCTGAAAAAGCCATAGACCCCTATCTTGAGACCGCCGTGGCGGCGCGGGATGCCGGTCTTGGCCTTAACGCCGGCCATGACCTTTCCCTGGAGAACCTGGCGTATTTCATCCGCACAATTCCCTGGACGGATGAGGTCTCAATCGGCCATGCGCTTATCTCAGATGCCCTGTATATGGGCCTTGAGAAAACAATTGGGGCGTATCTTACGGAAATCCGCAAAAAATAGCTATCTTTGCAAGTTCAGACAAATACTAAAAACGTTATATGAAAAAGATCAGTATCATCGCAGGAGTAGTTGCCCTTATGGCATTTGCAGTGTCCTGCAACCAGAACCAGGCCGCCGCTCCCGCAGCTGCCGCAGCTCAGGACAGCACCGCCGTAGCAGGCAGCATCGTTTTCTTCAATATGGACAAGGTCATGGAAGGCTATGACATGGCCAATGACCTCAATTCCGTATTCGAGACCAAAACCTCCGGCATCCAGGCAGAGATTGACCGTCGCGGCAAGAAACTGGAAAAGGACATGACAGATTTCCAGAACAAGGTGGACAAAGGCCTCCTCACCACTTCAGTGGCTCAGGCCCAGTACCAGAAGATCCAGCAGCAGCAGCAGGACTACCAGCAGTATGTTGTGCGCAAGCAGCAGGAGATGAGCGAGGAGCAGCAGGTTATGATGAACCAGATTGCAAACGCAATTTCCGAGTTCGTCCAGGAGTACAACGCAGAGCACCAGTATGCCCTCATCCTCACCACTGCAGGCCCCATCCTCTCAACTCCCGTAGTAACCGGAGACCCTAAGCTGGATATCACGGAAGACCTCCTTGCCGGCCTTAACGCCGCCTATATCAAAACCAAGGAAGAGTCCAAGAAGTAGTGCGTATAGCGGTACTTTCAAGTTTTTACCCTTTAAGGGGCGGCATTTCCCAGTTCAACGCTGCACTGCTGGCGGAGCTGGGAAAATGTCATAAAGTAAAGGCTTGGAATTACCGCCGCCAGTACCCCTCTTTCCTTTTTCCCGGAAAGACGCAGTACGTAACCCCTGAGGATGAAGCGCAACCGGTGGAGGCCAGTGCCACCCTGGATACGCTGAATCCTTTCACCTGGATAAAGACGGCAAAGGCCATTAGGGTCTGGAAGCCGGATCTTCTTATCCTTCCGTACTGGATGAGCTGGTTTGCCCTGCCGCTTGGGTTTGTGGCCCGTAAAAGCGGGGTAAAGTGCCTGGGGCTCCTTCACAATGTGATTCCCCATGAGCCGCACTTTTTTGACGCGCCTCTCACCCGGTACTACCTCAAGGCCTGCAGCGGCTTTGTGTGTATGGCGGGAAGCGTGGAGAAAGACCTTTTGAGGCTTAAGCCCGGCGCCCTTCACATTGTAATGCAGCATCCGCTGTATACGCATTTTGGGGAGAGGCTTGAAAGGAAAAGCACAGGCACCAAGAACCTTCTTTTCTTTGGCCTCATAAGGGAATACAAGGGCCTTGACATACTCCTGGAGGCATTCCGGGACCTTCCGGAAGACTACAGGCTTACAATAGCCGGAGAATGCTACGGGCCGTTTGACAAATACCGGGAGATAATTGACTCCCTGCCCGGAAAAGACCGCATAGAGGTGCATGAGGGCTATGTTAGGGATAGTGAGGTGAAGAATTACTTCAGTGAGGCCCATCTGGTGGTGCTTCCGTACCGCAGCGCCACCCAGAGCGGAATAAGCGCAATAGCCTGCCACTTTGGAGTGCCCATGCTGGTGACGGACGTTGGGGGCCTCAAGGAAGAAGTGGGGGACACTGGCACGGGGATTGTTGCAAGTTCCCCGGCCCCGGAGGAAATCCGGAAGGAGATCCTCAGGTTTTTTGCCGATGACAGCATCAGAAAGGGCTGTGAGGCGGCAATGGCCCGTGAGAGGGAAAGGCTCAGCTGGAGCGCCTTCTCAGAGGCCTTAACAGAATTTGCAAAAACGTTGTAACTATGAAACGTTTTCTTACAATACTTGTATCGGCACTGATGTGCACTGCCGTAATGGCGCAGGAATACGTTCCTACGCCCGTTACCGTTTCAAAGGAGAAGGTAAAACTGAACGGCAAGGTGTACCTTTCCCATGTTGTCCTGGAGCGCCAGACGCTCTACGGCATCTCCAAAGCGTACGGCGTGACGGAGGATGACCTCTATGAGGCAAATCCCAGCCTCCGTGAGACCGGCCTTCAGAAAAATGCCATTATCCTTGTGCCTTTCCGTGAACAGGCGGCCTCCGTACAGGATGCCCCTCAGGATGAAAAAGGTTACACGGAGCACACCGTGAAGTGGTACGAGGACATTGAGGACATTGCCCGTAAGTACAACATTTCCGTGAAGGAACTGATGGACTACAACGGCCTCAAGAGCCGGAAACTCTCCTCCAGGCAGGTTTTGAAGATCCCCGTGAAGCACGTGGCGTTCACGGAGGAACCTCAAAAAGAAGAGATTGCCGGTCAGGCCGGCAATGACGGCGAGGTCGGCCATGACGGTACGGTCGGCCATGACGACAATAACGTCATTCCCGACTCCGATCGGGAATCTCCTGAACCGAAGGTAGAGGACAACCTCTCATTCACCCCCAAGCAGGACGTGGAGTTCTCCCTGGTGCTGCCCCTCAAGGCATCCGGTAACGTGAGTGAACTCAATATGGACTTCTACTCAGGCGCCCTCATGGCCGTGAAAGACCTTGAGGCAGAGGGCCTGAAGATAAAGATGAACGTCTTTGACCTTATGGCCGGAATGCCCAATATGGACATCCTCACGCGGGGAGACTTTGTGCTTGGTCCCGTGGCTTCAAGGGATATGGAGGCTGTCCTCCAGAGGGTGGACGGCAAGGTTACGGTGGTTTCCCCGCTGGACCAGAAAACCGCATCCCTCGCCCAGAACTACTCCAATTTCATCCTTGCCCCTACTCCCATCGACAACCAGTGGGAAGACCTTGCAGAGTGGATTGGAGAGGACCTTGACGATGACGACAGGATTGTCTTTGTGACTGAAAAGGGAGCAAGCAATGTATCGGCCTCAGTGGCCCTCCGCAGCGCCCTGGCGCGGAAGGACATCCCTTACCAGATCCTCAGCTACGCCATTGTTGAGGGCACGTCCATCCCCGGCACGCTTGAGGGAATGCTCACAAAGGGCGGGGAAAACCGCATCCTGGTAGCCTCTGAAAGCGAGGCGTTTGTGGGAGACGTGGTGAGGAATATCGGCATAATGATGGGGAAGGGCTACGATGTTGTGATGTACGCTCCGTCAAAGGTTCGCACCTTTGAAACCATCGAGGGCAGTGACTACCACGCCGCAAGGCTCCACATAAGCAGTTCCTACTTTGTGGACTACTCAAATTCCAAGGTAGATGCCTTTGTAAAGGCCTACAGGGCCCTTTTCAAGACTGAGCCTTCCCAGTTTGCCTTCCAGGGGTACGATACTGCCCGCTACTTCATAGAGCGCTGCACAAAGGGCATCCGCCAGGCTCACGGCCTTCACACGGACTTCTCCCTGGAGTTTGACTCTAACGGCAACGCCGCAAACAAGGCAGTGCGCCGCATTGTTTACCACAAAGATTTCACCACATCCATTGAAAGATAGTATGGAAAAAGTAAAGTGCCTCATCCTTGGCGGCGGCCCTGCCGGTTTCACGGCGGCAATCTATGCTTCCCGGGCAAACCTGGAACCCGTCCTCTATGAGGGCATCCAGCCGGGCGGCCAGCTCACCACCACCACCCTTGTGGAGAATTTCCCGGGCTTTCCGGGCGGGGTAGACGCCATTACGCTCACGGACGGAATGAGGGAGCAGGCCAGGAGTTTTGGGGCCGATATCCGACAGGGATCTGCAACCAAAGCGGATTTATCACAGCGTCCTTTCCGCATCACGATTGATGACGAGAAAGAGATTGAGGCCGAAACCCTTATCATCGCTACAGGCGCCCAGGCAAAGTATCTGGGGCTTGAGAGCGAGAAGAAGTATATGGGTATGGGAGTATCGGCCTGCGCCACCTGCGACGGCTTTTTCTACCGTAAGCGCACCGTTGCCGTTGTGGGCGGCGGAGACACCGCCTGCGAGGAAGCCCTGTACCTTGCCGGCCTTGCAAAAAAGGTGTATATGATTGTGCGTAGGGACGTTTTCCGCGCTTCCAAGATTATGGGAGACCGCGTCCTGAACACCCCCAACATAGAGGTCCTTTGGAACTGCAATACCCAGGAAGTGCTTGGAGACGGCACCGCCGTAACGGGCGCAAGGCTCCTCCGGAAAGACGGCACCGTGTTTGACATAGAGATAGACGGATTCTTCCTTGGAATAGGCCACGCGCCGGGTTCCGCCCTATTTGAGGGGCAGTTGGAACTGGATGCCAATGGCTTCATAGTTACCAAGGGAAAGACCTCCTGCACCAGCGTAGACGGCGTTTTTGCCGCAGGAGACGTCCAGGATCCCACCTACAAGCAGGCCGTGACGGCCGCAGCATCAGGGTGCGTTGCCGCCCGTGACGCAGAAAAATTCCTCCATCAGCAATGAAAAAGTTTCTGATAATCACTGTGGCTGTTTTATCGGCCATAATTTCCTGCAAAAGCCAGTACGAGGTCCTTCTGGCCTCTAGCGACGTAGATGCCAAGTACAAGGCCGCCATGGAGTTCTTTGCCAATAAGAAGTACCAGAAATCGGCCCAGCTGTTTGAATCCATGGCGGTTCTCACCAGCGGCACATCCCGCGACGACACCGTGCAGTACTATTGGGGCCTTTCAAATTACCGCGCCAAGGACTATTTCACGGCTGAATCCAACTTCTCAAAGTTCATAGAGAACTTCCCGCAGAGCCCCTTCACCCCGGACGCCCAGTTCTACAGGCTGGACTGCCTCTACAGGGCCACATACCGCTGGGAACTGGACCAGAATCCCACGCGCGCCTGCATGAGCGCAATAAATGAATATATGAGGGAGCACCCCTCCGATGATATCCATCGGCCCGCCTGCGAGGATATGCTGAAGGAACTTCAGACCCGCCTTGACCGCAAGGACTACGAAGCCGGAAAGCAGTACTACCATATGGAGGATTATCTCAGCGCCCGCGTGAAGCTGAAAAACGTGCTCAAAACCAACTCAGACAACGTTTACCGTGAGGACGTCCTCTACTACACCGCTATGGCCTCCTACCACTACGCCCGCCTGAGCGTGAAGGAAAAGCAGAAAGAGCGCTACCTTGTTTTCACCGACGACTACCTCAATTTCATAAGCGAATACCCTGAATCCCACTACCGCCCGGAACTTGACCGCCTTTACCGTCAGGTGAATGAAAAATAATTGAAACTTTGTTGAAAATAGTCTGGTAAACTATATAGATCCCCGATCAGGTCGGGGATGACAAAAGAAGATTATGGAAAAGAAGAAAGTACCTCAGAACACCGTGACCCGCGACATAAAGAACCTTGCGGCTCCCACAGGAAACATTTATGAATCAGTAGTTATCCTCTACAAGAGGGCAAACCAGATAGCATCGGCGGAAAAGAAGGAACTGATGAAAAAACTTGAAGAGTTCCGCAATGACCGCGATACCATGGAGGAAGTCTTTGAGAACAAGGAGCAGATTGAAATCTCCAAGTACTACGAGCGCCAGCCCAAACCGGACCTGGTGGCTATCTCAGAGTTCGAGAACGGAGACCTCTTCTTCCGTAAGGCAGGTGAGGAGGAAACCATCGATATCAAGCCCGTCGAAGAAGAGTAATAATGCTCAGGGCCCTATCCGTCTCCAACTACATTCTGATAGGCTCTCTGGAACTTGAGTTTCCGGAGGGTCTTGTCATTATAAGCGGAGAAACCGGAGCGGGAAAAAGTATCCTCCTGGGCGCCCTATCGCTTGTTTTAGGCGCCAAGGCCGATTCTTCCATGGTGGGCTCCCACGGTGAGAATTGCGTGGTTGAGGCGGAGTTCAGCGTAGATTCTGCGCTACGCCGCATCCTTGAAGAAAAGGACATTCCCGTGGAGGGAGATTCGCTAATCTTAAGGCGTGTAGTCTCCCGTAGCGGCCGGTCCCGCAGTTTTGCTGGGGATGAGCCTGTTTCGGTAGGGGACCTGCAGGAGATATCGGCCCTACTGATTGACATCCATTCCCAGCACCAGACGCTGCGGCTGCAGGACCCGCGGTTCCGTACGGAGGTCCTGGACCTTTACGGCGGCACTGTGGAGCTCAGGGAACGCACGGCGGCGGCGCTTCAGACGCTGAATGCCGCAACCCGTGCTCTTGAAGAACTGCGTGAGAAAAAGGCCCTGGCACTCCGTGACCAGGAGTACAATCACTCCCGCTGGCAGAGGCTGGAGGAAGCCCGTTTGGTCCCCGGAGAACTGGAGGATCTGGAAGCGGAGCAGAAGGCCCTTGCGCACGCGGAAGAAATTAAGGAAAAACTCTCCGAAGCATACGAACTTGTTTCAAATTTGAAACTTAAAGATGCCTCCAGGATACTTGAGAAGGCATCGGCGTATATTCCGCATCTTGAGGAACTGGCCGGCCGTCTGGAGAGCGCACGCATAGAAATTGAAGACATTGAGGCGGAGGTTGAGAGCCTTGGAACGCGTACGGAGGCATCGCCGGAAAGGCTCCAGGCCGTGGAGGAAAGGCTGTCACTTCTTTACTCCCTGATGCAGAAGTATGGAGTCTCTTCCGTGCAGGAACTTGCGGCAGAAAGAGACCGCCTGAAGGCGCTTGTCATGAGCACGGAGACCATTGAGGAAGATGAGGCGGCGCTGGAGGGGGAGGTGGCATCGGCCAGGAAGGCGTATGAGAAGCTTCTGAAGGAGCTTTTTGATAAGCGTACAGCCGCAGCAGGGCCGTTTGCCGCGGCAATTCAGGAACAGCTTCGGTACCTTGAACTTGACCACGCCGTATTTGAGGTGAGGGTGGGGGAGAGCAGCGTGGATT
>OMQK01000144.1 GCA_900313205.1 uncultured Bacteroidales bacterium
CAGAAATAAACTGAAAAAGGAACCATTGACCTTTTCTTTTTCCTGGGAAGACTATGAAGTATTTGAGAGAGCACTAGATCGAGCTTATCGTCGTTGGCGGTTTTGGAGTAGATTTTCCGCCAAATAGAGCAGTTTATTTCTGATCTGGCAGAA
This sequence comes from uncultured Bacteroidales bacterium, assembly GCA_900313205.1. Lineage (GTDB taxonomy): Bacteria > Bacteroidota > Bacteroidia > Bacteroidales > UBA932 > Cryptobacteroides. Next base: position 154 of record OMQK01000144.1, read on the forward strand.
AGACACGAACCCCGACAGTCTTGGATTCCGCACTAATAATCAGATCTTTGTGACTGCTTGACCGGAAGGGTGGTCAATAGGTTTGTAATAGTCTTCATCCTTCTGCCAGGGCTCAGAATTGATATCGAAATCTATTTCAGCGTTCAGATCGTTGAGGAATGTAACGAACTTCTTATCGATATGCAGTACCGGGAAAGAGTAGGTGTCGGTAATTCCACAAGCTACGACCTGAACATACACCTTGATTCCGTGCGACTTACAATACTCTCCAAGTTGCCCGGGGTTCTGTATGGCCCTCATCAATTTGTTATACTGCCTGTTAACGTACTGGCCATGTGAGGCGGGCAGATGGTATTCGAAGGCATTGTATTCGTTGATTCTTGGAATCCATTCGCCATTCTTTGCCTGAATCTTGACGATCTTTCCAGTAACCCGGCTAATCCTTTCTTCCCCTTTGACCTCGATACTCGTCGGTTCCACACCTGAAAGATCTGACAGCTTCTGAAAATCCATCGGCCTGCCAGAATAAAAGACGATATAAACGCGAGTTGTTATCATCTCATCTGTTCTTCACAAAGTTAATCAAATTTGACTTTTCATCGATATCTTAATCGACCTTAAGTGCCCGCACAGGTCCAAAACGTGGACCTGTGCGGGCAACGGGACAATTATCGAACCAATTCTGATGATTTTCAAGAGGTGTATCTGCTTGGTACTAGTACGCCATGATGGTTCCGCTTGGAAGAATGCGGAGCTGTTTCTCTCCGGGAGCATAATCCCGATCATACTCGATCAAGTAGAAGGCCGGGATACCCTTTGACTGTTCGTAAAGGGAAATGTCGTCGATTTCCCATTGGCAGAATTCCCGTGCGGTCTCCAAGACTGAGGCTGGTATGTCGAAGAAAGACAGTTCCGTCTTCGTCCGTTGCCAGGTGCCGTCACTGTCAAACTGGACTTCCTTTTCGCGCCCTTCGTGATAGAATTCGGCTTTGTAGGTGGACATGACCTTTTCCCACTCTACATGGGTGGCGCCGGGAAACATGGAATCGAAGGCGCTTCGGACTGGCTTGGGGGCTTGCCGGATATCAAACGTACAGCCGGCAATGAGAAAAACAATTGTGAGTAAGGCAAATACAAGCATGTTCTTCATATGAAATCGGGTTTGCCGCAAGATAGGAAAAGGATGTTTCGAAGTGATTACGATGTGTATTTTCCCCGTTAAAATTCTGTTACAAATGCTTTTTTCCCTTGAGCAAATCGCGTGCGCGATGTATATTTGTACTATAATTACTTGCTTATGCTTATTGCGCTGAAACTCCTGGGCTCCATCGCACTCCTGATATTCGGCATGAAGATGATGAGCGAAGCCCTGCAGAAAATGGCAGGTCCGCAGCTCCGTCATTTGCTGGGCGCCATGACTACCAACCGGCTCTCCGGAGTCGCAACGGGTGCGCTGGTCACCGTCGCTGTCCAGTCATCGGCCGCAACCACCGTCATGACGGTTTCTTTCGTCAATGCCGCTCTCCTTTCATTGACCCAGGCCATTTCGGTCATCATGGGCGCCAATATCGGCACCACGATGAGCGCCTGGATCATGTCGGCAGGATTCTCCTTCAATATTGTCAATGTCGTCTGGCCGGCTTTCCTCATCGGCATTATCCTGATTCAAATCGGAAGGCACCGCTATCTGGGCGATTTCCTTTTCGGTCTCAGTTTCCTGCTCTTTGCACTGGGCATGCTCAAGACCACGGGCGTGGAGATGGATCTGGCCGGCAAACCGGCCGTGGTCGACTTCTTTGCGAGTTTCAAGACCAATTACGGGACTATCCTGTTGTTCCTCCTCATCGGGACGATCCTTACGGCCATCGTCCAAAGTTCAGCCGCCTTGATGGCCATCACGATGGTTCTATGCGCTACGGGCGCAATCTCCATCTATCAGGGCATCGCCTTGGTCATGGGCGAGAACATCGGTACGACCGTTACGGCCAATCTGGCCGCCTTGAGTGCGAACACCCAGGCCCGGAGGACGGCCATGGCGCACTTGCTGTTCAATGTCTTCGGTGTCATCTGGGTCCTGATCCTGTTTTTCCCGTTCGTGCGGATGGTGTGCGGCATCGTGGGCCTGGATCCGCGGGCATCCGAACAGAATCCCACACAGCTATCTTTTGCATTGGCCACCTTCCATACCTGCTTCAACCTGATCAATACGGCCATCCTCATCTGGTTCATTCCGCAGATCGAGAAACTGGTCTGCCTGCTCATCAAGCCCGGGAAGACCGAGGAAGAAGATGAATTCCGTCTGCAGTATATCCGCGGTGGTATCATGAAGACCCCGGAAATCTCCGTCCTGCAGGCGCAGAAGGAGATTGCTTTATTCGGCGAGAATACGCGGCGGATGTTCTCCCAGGTGAAAGAGTTGTATTCCACGAAGGACGAGCAGTCCTTCACACGGTTGTTCGAACGCATCCACAAAGGCGAAGAGGGGAGTGACCGGATGGAAAACCAGATCGGACGGTATCTGGGTGACGTGGGGGATGCGCACCTCTCCGACGAAACCAAGGAGAAAATCCGCTCCATGCTTCGCCAGATCGGGGAACTGGAGTCCGTGGGCGACAGCTGCTTCAACCTGGCACGTATCCTTCGCAGGAAGCGGGAGAACAAGATTGACTTTACCCCGCAGATGGAAGAAGGCCTTCAGAAGATGTTCTCCCTGGTGGAGGATGCCCTCACCCGCATGAATGACGTCCTTTCCGGGCGGAAAGAAGATTACGGCATTTCCGAATCCGAAGATATCGAGCTGCGCATCAACGCCTGCCGGAACGCCCTGAAAAAGCAGAATATCGACAACCTGGACGCCCGCCTTTACGATTACGACAAGGGAACCGTATATGCCGACCTGATCGGCGAATGCGAGAAGACCGGTGATTATATCATCAACGTCGTAGAAGCCCGTCTGGGCGCCCCCAGGAACGGCATCCGTTTCCGGGGCATTCAGATCGACACGGATGCCAAGAAGGTCCATGTGGACGGAGAAGACGTTCCTTTCACCAAAACCGAATACGAACTGTTGAAACTCTTTCTGGAGAACCGTGACAAAGTGTTCACGCGCGACGAACTGCTTTCGGCTGTCTGGCCGGACGATGTCATCGTGACCGCCCGTACCGTGGACGTGAACATCACCCGAATCCGCAAGAAGATCGGTCCCTACGCCGGAAGCCTGATTGCCCGTGCCGGTTTCGGGTATTCCTTCCAGGAATAAAAAAGGGACTGCCTCTTGACGAAGCAGTCCTCTTGTACGTGATCGTTAACAATTATCGAACCAATTATGATGATTTTCGAGAGTTATATCTATTTGGTAATCAGATAGATATTGGAGAAACAAAGAAGTTGGACTCTAAGAATTGTTGACACCCAGTCAGCCGCTGGGTTTGATATTGTGCCGTGGAATACGTATGTTTGCTAAGATAAATAGGCTTTTGTATCAATCATATGACCCACATCACTAGTATCTTTTGCATGGGATTATGCCTTTGTGCTGTTTCTTGCGGTACCCCTTCTCAGAAAGCGTCTGACGTAGAATTCATTGACAGTGTAGCCGAGGCTCTTACCAATGGCGGACAGATCGATCTGAACCAACTCCAGTGGACCAGGGAGCCCGCAGCCTGCGAGATCAAAAACGGGACTATCTCCATCACTACTGCACCACATACGGACCTTTGGCAGCGGACATACTACCATTTTCGAAACGACAATGCTCCGGTGTTACAAATGCAGACCAAAGAAAAGTTCTTCAGCTTCGTGGTGAAGACGGACTTCACTCAGAGCCACCGGCGCTTTGACCAGTGCGGCATCGTGATGTATCTGGATAGCGACAACTGGCTCAAGGGTTCTGTGGAGTTCGAAAATGAGGATTTCCAGCATCTGGGCAGCGTGGCAACCAACAATGGCTACTCCGACTGGGCCACCACGGCTATATCTGCCGAGGTGAAGACCATGTGGTACCGTCTTTCCCGTCGGGAGGACGACTTCTGCATTGAGTGTTCCAACGATGGAATCAACTTCAGCCAGATGCGCGTCTGCCACATGTATGCCGCTACAGACGAGATCAGCTTCGGCATTTATGCCTGCTCTCCGGAAGAATCCTCCTTCACGGCAGTGTTCACGGATATGAAGATTACCGAGTGCGCCTGGAAGGCCCACGACGGCCAGAAGCCTGATAAGGAATAACAAGTAAATTCAGCTTTATCGGCATAACACAAACCCCGACAGTCTTGGATGATTGCCGGGGTTTTGCATCGGAATTCTCACAGAAATTGACTTTTCTCAGAAATCTAAATCTCTGATAATCAATTAGTTAAGTAGCCTTGTACGGGGTCGTTAACAATTATCGAACCCGCAAGACCATCGAGGATTCCATCGACGGTGAGAATGCCGAGGCTTATCGGTGTAAAGCCTCACATTAGTAGCGTGGAATTCTACTGCATTCGCAGCATTATTATCC
>OMQK01000017.1 GCA_900313205.1 uncultured Bacteroidales bacterium
TGATTTCCTTCAGCAGGACCACGTTCCTCTCAAGGTTTGCAAGCTCTTCCTTGAGGTTGGTTGCGAAGGCGTGGAATTCCTGTCCGGAAGTCATGGGAACGGCATCCTGGAGCTGTGTGCGGCCCATCTTAAGGACATCGGCAAATTCGTCACCCTTAGCGCGGAAAGCCTCAATCAGGTCCTCCAGGGCCTTCACAAGGTTCCTGTTCATGCGCACGAAAGTGTAGCGGAACGCAGTGGGATATGCATCATTGGTGGACTGGGCGCAGTTTACGTGGTCGTTGGGGGAGCAGAACTGGTACTCTCCCTTCTTGTGGCCCATGAGTTCCAGGGCGCGGTTTGCAATAACCTCGTTGGCGTTCATATTCACGGAGGTACCGGCACCGCCCTGCATCATATCCACGGGGAACTGGTCCCAGAACTTACCGCCCACAATCTCCTTGCAGGCAGCTACAATTGCATCGGCAATCTTCCTGTCAAGCACACCCAGACGGGCATTTGCCTCTGCGGCGGCCATCTTCACGTATGCAATTGCAATGATGTACTCCGGATAGTCGCACATGTGCGTGTTGGAGATCTTGTAATTGTTGATGGCGCGCTGTGTCTGGACACCGTAGTACGCGTCAACGGGAACCTGGAGTTCTCCGATAAGGTCACTCTCGACCCTGAAAAGTTTTTCTGACATATCAGTTTATGGATTTGGAAATTTTCAATTCAAGTATGCGTCGGACGCTTGCGTCCAGGCGCTCCTCCGTTATAGAGCCATCCTCAATGGCCGCCATAATACCCTGGAAGGCTTCAAGGGGCTTCTCCGGGAGAAGAAGTATATCGGCCCCGGCAATGAAGGCTAGCGCGGCGGCTTCTGAGGCAGAATACTCCTTGGAAATGGCGCCCATCCTGAGAGCGTCCGTGATGATGATCCCGTCATAGCCAAGCTCTCCGCGGAGCTTTTCCGTAAGCATGAGGGGAGACAGCGTTGAAGGAATCTCTGAACCGGTTACGGACGGCACGGCGATATGCGCCGTCATCACAAGGGGCGTCCCGGCCTCTATCCCGGCCTTGAAGGGGATCATCTCGCAGGAAAGCAGCTCTTCCCAGGTCTTGAGGCTCTGGGCATAGCCAAAGTGTGAGTCCGTCTGGGTGTCTCCGTGGCCGGGAAAGTGCTTGATGCAGCCATAGACACCGGCATCAGAGAGGCCCTGAAGGTATTTTACCACCTTTCCTGCAGCATCTGAAGGGTCTTCGGAAAACGCCCTGTCGCCAATCACCGGGTTCTGCGGATTGGTGTTTACATCGGCCACTGGAGCAAAATCGATGTCTATCCCGTAAAGGGCAAGATACCGGCCGATAGCATTGCCGAACGTATACGCATCCTCCGTGCCGGAAGCCTGACTCATTGCGGGGATCCTTGGCACGTTGAAGGCCTTGTTCCGGCCGATACGCGCTACCCTCCCGCCTTCTTCGTCAATAGAAATGAGCGGGCTCCCCGGAAGGGCGTGGAGGCTGTCCGTGAGGTGGACAAGCTGGGCCGAATCTTTTATGTCATATGCAAATAGAATGACTCCTCCAACAGGATAAAGGCTGTCCTGAAGCTCATTGGTGCCAACCATAAAAAGCTGCCACACTTTCTCCTCAATGGTGTATGAAGCCAGGGTGGAATCCACCGCGGCGTCAATCCTTTCCTTGAGTGAAGGCCTGGCAGAGCCGCAGGCAACTGCCATCAAAAGAGCCAGTGCAACAAGTGAGCGTTTCATGCTAGAATACATAATTAAGGACAACGTAGAGGGCCGGTTCGTTGCCGTCTGTCTGACGGGTTCCGTCGGCATAGGTGAATGCGTTCAGGGGCATTGCCATCTCCACGGACACTATGAAGTTCTGGTTCATGGCAAGTTTGAGCCCGCCGCCGGCGCTGAGGTGGGGGAGGATGGCTTTGGCCTTCAGCTCATCTACGGTTGTGCCGTAATAGGCCGCCAGTTCCTCTCCTTTATAAAGTGTGGGTAGGAAGCCCGCGTCAAACAGCGGATTAATGCCCAGGTAAAAGTTCTGGTTGAACAGTTTGAAGGAAAAGAGCTTGAGCCTCAGTTCGGAATTAAGCCACACATAGCTGTTTCCCACCAGCCTCTGGACCAGTATGCCGCGTACGGTGTTCATGCCTCCAAGACCGTCCGTGGAAGTTTGCCTGAGATAGAGTGTGGAGATGTTCTGCTGGGTATAGAACGGGGCGTTCCCGAACGTTCCCTGGTAGCCAAGGTGATAGGCAAAGACCAGGCGGTTTTCCCAGAGGGTTATGTAATGGCGGAAGTGGGCTACCAGCCTCAGGTAATTATACCCGTCTCCGGTGAGGGAAGGCGATCCGTTGATGTAGGCTTCGGCCTGGATGCCCCTGTTTGGGGCTGCTTCGTTGTCACGGGTGTCGTAGGCAACGCCGCCCTTTATCTCAAGCCTGTGACCGGAGAGTTCATCGGCCTTGATGAGGCCCTTCTGCCGGAAGTCATGATAGAGAGTATTCTCCGCATCATAGTCCTTGTTCACAAGGTCTGAGGTGCCGTAATACCAGTAGGAGAGGCCGCCTATCCAGTTGAGATGCCCGGCGATGGGGCCCTGGAAATCGGCCAGCACACGCACCATGGAGCGTTTGTAGAGGTAGCGTGCCGTCCTTGTCTCAGCGTTTGAAAAGAGCGAGGGGTCGAAGGGCTCCACACCGTTGAAGCCGAAGAACTGGAAGTAAGGGTCATATTGCCAGCTGGCGCTGAACGTGGTCCTGATACCCGGGATAAGGTATTTGGAGTCAAACTGTGCGTGAAGGAGAGTCTGGAAGCTGGGGTAGTAGCTGGAAGCTTCCACATAAAAGCGCTGCCGATAATCCGGGTATACGCCCTTGTAATTGAAAATATCGGCACATACGCCAAACTGGACGCCGAGGTCTGAGTTGTAACTCACGCACGGCAGGGGACCGAAGTTCCAGCCATCCTTCACAATCTCGTCTTCCTGTGCCCACAAAAGGGTAAGGTCATCGCTCTGCTCCGCGTCTCCCACATGGGCCGATACAACGCCCTGGAGCATGAGGACGGGGGTTTTGGCGTCCTTGAAAGGATTGGCGGCGAGGCTCTGGAGAAGGCGCTCATTGCCAAGTTCCTCGTGGGCGGAATTCTCCGCTTCATTGAGGCCGTCCGTATAGAGGAGGATGGGCGTTCCGCGGAAGCCTTCAATGCTCTGGCCCTTGAACTGGAATCCCGGAGCTATGCCAAGCGGAACGTTAGGCTCACACTCCATGAATTCAGGCTTGTCCTTAAGGAGCACCGGGGGATTATGACCACAGTTACAGAAGCTGAGGCTGCCGTCCTCAAGGTTTATACGGCCGATGAACATGGTGATGAACATCAGCTGCTCGTTGTCCTCAGATACGGTGTTGTTGATCTGGCGGGCTATTTCCTCAGGAGGGAGGCCGGCCGATCCCACCACGCGGAAGAGGTTTCTCACAACGGCCATGAAAAGGCTGGCCGGAACGCCCTTGCCGCTTACATCGGCCACTGCAAAATACAGGTTCTGGTGAGTTCATCTATGTACTTTCTCAGTGACACCTGCATATAGCGGAACGCCCTGTTCAGGACGCCAACTTCATCCGTGCGGCCCATATGCGGGAGCTCCACGTCAAGGTTTCCGGAAGCCATTGTCTCTGCGTGGGAGGCCAGCCTGCTGAGCGGCCTTATCTGCCGATGGATGATGAAATACATCACCAGGAACATCAGGATGAGTCCAAGGATGAGGCTAAGAAGGAGGGTGTTGCGGAAGCGCCGGAACCCGCCGAAAATGTCTGATTCCGGGCACACTATTGCAAGGCTCCACCCGGTTGTGAGGATGGGCCTGAAGATGACAAAACTTGGTTCTCCGTCCACTTCCAGCCTCCGAATGCCCTCCTTCCAGTCAAGCATGTCCTTCCCAAGCTGCTTCTGCTCAGGGGTGAGGGCATCTACAAGACCCGGGGTGAAGAAGGACTCGTAGAAGAGTTTCTGGGGGTCCGGATGCACAAGGTAGGAGCCGCCGCGTCCAAGCAGGAATGCGTAGGCGTTTGGATATGGTTTTACGGCCGATATTGTCTCTGACAGCCATTTGAGGGATATGTCAAGGGAAATGACGCCGATGAAATTGCCGTCATTGCCGATAATTGGCTTGCAGTAGGAGACGTTCATCTCCAGGTTCATGGTGGCTTCGTCTCCCTCTTCCTGGTCTGTGTAGGGCTCTGTCCAGCAGGGTTGCATGAGGAGCTTGGGGAGCATGTACCAGTTGAGGTAGAAATACTGGTAGTTGTCCGACCCCTCCTGCATGGTGTACACGTACCTGCCGTTGTTGTTGGAGTATGCGCTGAAATAATTCCCCTTCTGGGGGTAGAAATAGGGCTCGAAGGATATGGAGCAGCCGTTGAGGATGGTGTTGTTCTGGACAATGCTGTGGGAGTATTCCATCATGGCATCAGGGTTGTCCAGATCCTTGAGAATGAGCCACTCAAGGTTATTTGCAATGTCCTCTACGTCTTCCAGGATGTAGTTTGTGCGGAGGACGGTGTTCTCAAGCACCCTGTTGGCGCCTTTTATGGCCTCTTCCCTCACTGCGTTGCGGGAACGGAAGGCCACCACGGAAATGGAGATTATGAACACAACTGCGGCAAACAGGACCGTCCAGAGACTGATCCTTGCCGACAGGGAGCTTCTGAGTCTTTGTCCTATCCTCATGGCAGAAGTTCCTTAATTGTATGTTCCGTCCTGATGATACCGGCCTTCAGCATAAGCGCTACGGCCTGGTTTACCATCTCTCCTCTCAGGACATATTCCCTTTCTCCGCTCTCATAGCCTTCCATAAGGTCCAGGACCTCTTCCAGCATGAGACGCTGGAGGGTGGGATTGGTGGCTTCGTGATTACGGTGAATCTGTTTCATCACAATCTCAAGGGCTTCCTCCTGGTGGTATGCCACCCATTCCCAGCCTTTCTGGCTGGCACGGGCGAACTTACGGGCACGCTCCGGGTTTTTGTCATACTCTTCCCGGGTCATATAAAGACCATCCTCCTGGATGTTGTAGCCGTGGTCTGACAGACGGTATACGATGTCCTCATTGCGCTCTATGAGACCTGTCTGGAGGAACTGGTAGTATTCATTGAAGGACATTGCAACGGAGGCGTCAACGGCGCCCGCGATGAAAAGGTTCAGAAGACTTGCCGTTTCAAGCCACTCATACTCAAGCCCCAGTTCATTGGCTACCGCCCTTGCCAGCTGGTCATAGCCGGCCCTGAAACTGGCCACCCTGGCCCCTTTCTGTTTAAGGGGGTTCACACCACGCCTTGAGACAATCATGAGGGATCCGTTCATGGAGGTTTGGAGGAGGTTCACAAGTTTCACCCCGCGGTCCAGGGCAAAGATGGCCTGGGAGAGGGGAAGGGTTGTGACCTGGCTCTGGTTCTTGCGCATGCGGTCTATGGCGGAGCGGCTGGCATTGGGATGCTCTATCACTACCTCCAGGCCTTCTTCCTTGTAGAAGCCAAGCTCCAGGGCGGCGTAATAGCCGGCAAACTGGGCCTGGGCGGTCCACTGTGGAGTGAACACAATGGTATTCTCTCCCTTACTCTGGGCGCAGAGCGGGAGGGATAGCGCAAGGGCCAGTATTATGGCGGCGAGCCTTTTTTGATTCATTCCCTGGAGGATCCTTTATCCTACAAAGATAGGAAAAATTTTGGACGGTAGGAAACCAGCGTCACAAGAATGATGGCCTGGCTTACGGCAAAGGAGGCAAAGATGCCATCGGCCCCCCATACAAGGCCCAGGACCAGAGCGGTAAAGCACTGGGTCACAAGCTCTCCGTAAATGAAGAGCCTGGTGGAGAGAGCAATCTTTCCAATCCCATGGAGGTAGCTGCCGAAGCACCAGTTCCAGGCAGTGAGAGGCATTGATGCCGCAAGCCAGCGTATGGCTTTCACCGTGAGGGAGAAGGCGGCATCGGCCCTGTCAAGATAGAGGGAGGTGACAAGTGGTGCGGCAAAGAACAGGGCTGTGGCGAAGATGGCTACCACCCCGAACGAATGCCTGTATCCAAGGCGCACGGCGTCTCCCATGCCCTCTGTGTCCTGCTTCCCGTAGCTTAGGGATGTGAGAGTGAGAACGGCGGCGGAAAGGCCCACAACGGCGCTGAGGACCACCGTGGAGAGGTTTCTCTGGATAGCCATGGCGGCCATTGCGGTGGATCCGGCCATATTCACCACAAGGATGTTGATGATGACAAGGGAGAACATCCTGGCTGTCATCCTTACGCCGGTAGGAAGGCCGGTGGAGAAGAACTGCGGTATGAGGATGCCCTTCATGGACCCGGGATTCACGCTGAAGAGGCGTTTCCTTCGCGTAAAATACAGGAGGAATACGCCAAGACCCAGTGCGTAGCTTATGCTTGTGGCAAGGCCCATCCCGAACATGCCGCCATGGAGGAAATGGATGTTGATGTAGTCAAGGGCTACGTCTGAGACGGCCATGACGGTGCTTCCAACATGGACAAGGCCCCACCTGCCCTCTATCTGGAGCACGGGAACTAGCACTATGAAAAGTACAAGGGGAATGGTTCCAGGGGCTACTCCCCTCAGGTAATCGGCCGCAAGGGGCCTTATGGGACCGCTTCCGGAGCCAAGCATTGTGGCCGTCCAGGTGGGGAATGCAAGGCCGATGACGGTGAGGACAGCTCCAAGGGCCAGGACGGCGGTGAGGGCTATGTTGAAGTAGCCGTTGGCTTCCTGGGGCCGATTCTCGCCTATGGCCACGGGGCAGGCGTGCTGGATGGCGGCCGCAATCAGGTAACTGAAGATGCACAGGAAGGTAAAGACCGGGGCCGCCACTCCGTGCGCCGCCATGGCGTCGTTGCCAAGGAATTTACCAACGTACATACCGTCTATGAGACCGCACAGGGAATCGGCCATCTCAGAGACAATCAGAACAAGCATTGTCTCCATGAAACGCCGGCGGGTCTCCTGCGGTATGTGACGGAACCTTGTCAACTCCCTAGAAACTGTAGTAAAGGCCAAGGGCGAGCGACTCCCCGCTCATGGTGAGGCTTATGTCATTTATTTCGGAATTCCATTCCAGCCTGCCCAGATGGCACATTACGGAGAAATGGCCCGTCAGAGATATCTCTATTCCGGGGGCCAGATAGGGGTTGTGGAAGAACTGGCCGTGAGGGGCCTCGTCTGAAATATCATTGGTAAAGAGGAGCCCTATGCCGGCCTCGGCAAAAAGGGACACAGGACCGGCGGAAAAGAAGTAATACTCTGCGTAAGGGGTTACGCTGAGTCTCAGGGAAGTGCCTGGCTCTTCTTGGTCGTGATAGGTGTAGGCGTTAAACATAGTGCCCACATTCCAGTTGCCAAAGCCGTAACCTATGTCGGGGGCTACGCTTACGGCAATGGACCTGCTGTTATTGAAACTTGCGTGGGCCGTCAGGCTGCCGCCTATGTAAAGCTGTGCGCTTGCCTCCCTGCTAAAGCCGAGGAGGGCGATAATTGCAATTATGATGGTCTTTTTCATGGTCTTTTATTAACCTACAGGGCCTCCGAAGGTGTAGAAGAACCAGTTGCGGAACTTCCTGAAGATATTCCAGCGTTTCACTTCCTCTATTGTTACCTCTGAGCAGTGAGTGGTGAGATCCTCCTGAAACCTCTGCGCTGCCTCCCTTGTGATGTCTTCATCGTAGATGATGGCTTCGTTCTCATAGTTGAGGAAGAAGCTCAGGTTATCCATGTTCACGGAGCCTATGGCCATGAGGTAGTCGTCGGACATGAACTGCTTGGCGTGCATGATGCCGCTGTTCCACTTGAAGATGCGCACACCGGCCTCAAGGAGGTCCCTGAACAGGAATTCGGCCACATATTCTTCAAAGAATACGTCGGAAACTCCCTGGACTATCCAGCGCACGTCCACTCCGCGCCTTGCCGCCTCCTTGAGGGCGTTCAGCGTGGATTTTGGCGGGGGAGTATAGGGGGAATATACCCAAAAGTACCGCTTTGAGTGGCTTATGGACCATTCAAAGAGGTTTCTCATGGGGAGCTTCTTGTCTATGGGGGAGTCGTGGACCACCTGAACGGTTTTTCCCTTATGCTGGATGAGGCCGGGGACATTGTCTTTCAGGGCTTCCAGCTTCAGGTCACCGGCTATGTGTAGCGGCGCAGCCTGAGGGTTCAGGCGCAGCTGGTTCTCCATGTATACCGTGGCGATATGTTCAATGGCCGGACCGGTAATCCTTACATCGGCATCCCTCCAGGAGGTGAAATACTTGTCCTGGATGTTACGGCCGCCAAGGTATGCCGTTGCGCCGTCTGTCATGAGGATCTTGCGGTGGTCACGGTGCGTTCCGGCAGGGGGCACCAGGCCGTCAATAAACCATACCGGCTTGTAGAAACTGTTAAAGAGCACTCCGGCTTCAGGGAGTTTCTTGAGGGCCCTGAAGTTCTTTGGGGTTTCGGCGGCCTTGTCCACCATCACCCTCACGTCCAAGCCCTGTGCGGCTTTGTCCCTCAGGATATCCAGCACGATTGACCCGGCGGAATCGGCACAAATCCTATAATAATCCATATAGATGGCCTTGGAAGCCGCCTTCAGGTCTTGAAGCATGAGCTGGAGCTTGTGGTCTCCGTCAGGGATGAAACCTATGGTGTTACCCGTGCTTGGGGGAATGCCGGTATCCTTCTCCATCAGTGCGGCAAGCTGCTGGTACTCAGGCTTCACGCCGGGGTACAGCGTGCTGTCCGTCACCTCCGGGATGTAGGATGCGTGCAGGGCCGCCCTGTAGCCGCAGCCCGTAAGCATTCCGGAGCCCCCGATAAGCGCCACGGCCGCCAACTTGAATATGTGACTGAGTTTTCCCATTCACTTACTGTTGAACTTACAAATATACAACTTTTTAAGTTGATAAGAATAATTGCTATCTTTGTGGAAAGCAAAAACGATAACCACATATATTATGAAGAAAACCCTATTCCTGATTGCTCTCATCTGCATGGCAGTTGCCCCAGGCGCAAACGCCAGGAAAAAACCCCAGGTCAAACAGCATACCGTGGTGGAAGTACCCAAGGTGCAGCCGCAGCTAATTGCAATTGAAACGGAAAACACCCAGCTTTTGCTGAAGACCACTGATAAAGGTCAGCTACAGCAGCTCCGCTATGGCAGGAAACTGGACACGGCCCCGTTCAAAAGTTCCAGGAAACTTGCTGCAAATGTTTTCCCTGCTGCCGGCGGGTATACGGCCGATGCAACAGCCCTTGCCGTAACCTATCCTGACGGCAGTCTGAATACGGAACTTTATGTGACGGGAATAGCCCAAAATCAGGCCGATGGAGTGGCTACAACGGAGTTTTTCCTCAAGGATTACGTTACTCTCCTTGAGGTGAAGCTGGTCTATGAGGCATACCTTAAGGAAGACGTAATTGCCTCCCACAGTGAGATTACAAATCCCGGGAAGAAGCCTGTTACTCTAACAAATTTTGCATCGGCCTCACTGAATGTCCCGGGAGAGGAGTTCCTCCTTTCCAAGTTCCACGGAGACTGGGCCTTTGAGATGCAGGTAGAGCGCACACCAGTGCCCTATGGCCTCACCAGCATTGAGACAAGAAGGGGTGTCCAGACCACCCAGCGCACAAATCCTTCGTTTGTGCTCAGTGTCAATGCCCGTGAATTCAGTGAAACCGCCGGGGACGTCATTGCCGGCGCCCTTGAATGGAGCGGCAACTACAGGATTGACTTTTCCCGCGGCACCAGCGGAAGCGTGGACATCATTGCCGGAATCAATCCTTTCAATTCCGCTTACCCTCTAGCCCCCGGCAAAACCTTCCAGACCCCCAGGATGCTGTGGACCTTCAGCTCAAATGGCGCAGGAGATGCCTCCAGAAATTTCCACAGGTGGGCAAGGAAGCACCAGATCTATAATGGCGGGGCCATCAACCCCACCCTCCTGAACAGCTGGGAGGGCGCCTACTTCACCTTCAAGACTCCGGTCCTCACGGCCATGATTGACGATGCCGCGGCAATGGGCCTGGAACTCTTTGTGCTGGACGACGGCTGGTTTGCCAAGGACTTCCCCCGCAACGACGACTCACAGGGCCTTGGAGACTGGGAACTGAACACGGATAAGATCCCGGAAGGAATTGATTACCTGGCGTCATACGCCCACGATAAAGGTATCAAATTTGGCATCTGGATAGAGCCTGAGATGGTTAATCCAAAGAGTAACCTTGCTGCTGCGCACCCGGATTGGGTGGTGCGCTCGGAAGGCCGTGAAATCCTCCAAGAGCGCAACCAGTGGATCCTGGACCTGTCCAACCCCGCAGTCCAGGACTTTGTGTACGGCGTATTTGACAACACTATGGCCCTTTCAGACAAGATTGATTACATCAAGTGGGACTGCAACCGTCCTGTGGAAAGCATGGGCTCCGATTATCTTGGACAGGAACAGAGCCGCTTCTACGTGGATTACATCCAGGGCTTCTACAGCGTTGTGAGAAGAATCCGTGAGAAGTACCCTGATGTCATTGTCCAGTGCTGCTCAGGTGGCGGTGCCCGCGTGGATTACGGCTCCCTTAAGTATTTCAACGAGTTCTGGACTTCTGACAACACGGATGCAATTACCCGTATCAAGATCCAGTACGGAACGTCCATGGTTTACCCGGCATGCCTTCATGCTTCGCATGTATCGGCCGTTCCCAATCACCAGACCGGCAACATGACCCCCCTGAAGTTCCGCTTTGACGTAGCCTGCACCGGCCGCCTGGGAATGGAGCTCCAGCCCAAGAATATGACTGAGGATGAACGTGCCTTCGCATCCCGCTGCATAGAGTCCTACAAGCAGTACAGGGACCTTGTCTTCAACGGTGACCTTTACAGGCTGGGAGATCCCTGGAACAGCGATCTGTACGGCCTTGTATATGTGTCTGAGGACAAATCCCGCGCCGTGTTCTTTGCCTATTCCACCACATTCCGCAGCCGCGCCCTTGCAGCGCCGGTAGTGAAGCTCCAGGGCCTTGACCCTTCAAAGTCTTATAAGGTAACGGAGCTCAATACTGACCATAGCTACTGGTGGGGAAATGCAGGCCGATATAAGGGAGAATACCTTATGACAGAGGGTATTGACCTTAATTTCAGGCGCATGTTTGACTCGGCCGTGTTCTATCTAGAAGCAAAGTAAGAGCTAAAAAAAAACGGAGCGGAAGAACCGCTCCGTTTTTGATTATTCAAGCATCAGTGCCCGGAAGTCGTCAATGACATCCTGACTTACTCCTGCAACCGTGAGGAGGTATTTCTCTACGCCCTCGGCGAAAGTGCCATCACCGGCAAGCTCCCAGAAGTAGGGGACCACATCACTGTATACCCAGGCCATACGGGTATTCTTGAAGGTGGGCGCGGGATTGCTCTTCTTGTCAGAGATGGATACGCTGTATCCCACGGGGGCAAAGTAGGTGAGCTCATACTCCTTGGCAATGTCACCTTCACGCACGCCCAGAAGGCCCAGAATGAGAATGCCAAGCGTGCCGGTACGGTCACGGCCAAGTGAGCAGTGGAAGTATACGGGTTTATTTGCCTTTACGCTGTTGTAGACAAACATGAAGCACTCTTTAGTCTTCTCTTTGTCAGAGACCAGCATGGTTTTTCCGCCCTGCTCAATAACAGGAGCGCAGTGATCCAAACCCTCAACGGCAGGATCGAACATAACGTCTGAATTTCCGCGGAGATCAAGTTCTGCGCCGATTCCCTCAAACAGGACTTCCTTTTCTCCCTGTGCGTTGAGGGGGTAGGGGCTCCATTTCTCATTCAGGCGTCCGCCGCGGTATACTTTGCGGTATTTGATGGTTTTTCCGTCCAAAGTTTTCCAACCGCCGAAGTCTCTGGCATTACGTCCGCCGCCACCTTTGATGTCTCCCTTGGCAGGATCCCCAAGGAAATAAACCTGGTGCAGGCTACCCTTGGTGCTGAAATTGCCCTGGGCAAGAACAGCTCCACTGGCGGCTGTTACGCTGTATGTGTATTTGTCGTTAGGAACCAGATTGGTTATGTTCACGTAAAGGGAACCTTCGGCAATGTCCAGGTCTCCGGACCATCCCAGCTCATCTTCCATGTGGAGTTTCATGGTACCACTCTCCAGGGCGTCCTGGCCCCAGCGGATGCTGTACTGGCAAGGCATGTCTCCGTCCGGCCAATCAGTGCCCCAGTTATCCCAGGTAAGTCCGTCTGGGCCGCCAAAACCGCCAGGATAGTCAAAAACTTTGGTGTATTCTTTATAAGTGTTATCCTCATAGCTTACTTCCGTTAGGAATTTTTCCGTGAGTTCGCTGTTTGCCTGAAGGACGTCACCGCTTTTTAACTCAGCAGCAGCTCCAGCCATGGGGTTTCCATCCTGGCTGATATCCACATAAAGGATTTTTTTATAGATAGACAGCGTGATATATGAATTTCTATCTTTCTGTTTTGTAGTTTCTTCGCAGTTAATTGTGACTGAAATGTCTTCCCCGGCTTCTCCGCTACTGGGATTGACTTCAATCCAACTGGAACTCGGTTCAGCCGTCCATTTCATATTGGTTGAGAATTTCAATGTGACAGAGCCGCCTTCTATGCCAAAATGGAACTCCTTCTCTCCGATGATGTTGAAGATGGGATCGATGTTTTCCTCCGAATCTGTATTGGAATCTGTGGCTCCCGGTGTACAGAATGTGAGAAGGGGGAGAACAAGCAGGGACGTCAATAGTTTTGTGATGTTCATGTGTTTATTATTTAATGATTATTTAACTTCAATCAGATAATTCCCTTCAAAAGATGGCGTAATCACGGGATTGGAGCCGTCTATGAAATAGGTGGTAGGAATGTCATCGGTATATTCTGTTACAGAGTAGCTGCGTGAAGGGTCCAGGCCGCGCAGCCTTATGGGCTCACCGTTCCATGATGGAGCATAGAAGGAGTAATACATTGCACCGTCCTTTTCAATTACGTGGGCTTCCGGCTTGTCTATGCCGTAAGCGTAGAGGTCTCCGCGATAAAGGCCCTTTGAGAGCATCTTCACCTTATAGATGGGAACCCATTTACGCAGTAGCTCTTCCTTTTCCGGGGTGAGGAGGCTGCCGCCGTTCTCTGTTGCATCCGGATTAGGCTCCGGCCAGGTGAATTTGGTGCCGATAATGCCTCCTACGCCAATTTGGGAAGCAAAGTCAAGGCCGCCGTCGGAGAGCTCCACATGGTCTGCGTAGTATGCCAGCTTTGGAGCCAGGGCTGCATAGACCTTACGCTTTTGGCGAATCTGGGCGCTGGAAGTGGGGTCCGATGCCACCGCCTGGTTCATATAAGGCAGGTAGAAGAAATTCACGGCGCAGCCGCAGGGACATATCTGGACCACAGCGCCGGGCTTGAGGGCCTGTGCACGCTCATACAGGTGCTGGAAGAATTCAGGATGGCGCTCCTGGGCCTCTCCGGGGTATTCCAAGCCGCTGGCGGGGTTGTAGTCCGGAGCGCTCAGGTTGAGGTGCTGGCCGTCCAGCTTGAAGCCGTCAAAGCCCCACTGCCCCAGGAACATGTCCACGAGCCCCTCCGTGTATGCCCAGGTATGGGGATTTACGGGGGACAGATACCAGCTGTCCCACCAGGAGATATCCTCATGGGTGCCGTCTTCCTGCACCAGGAGCATTTCCGGATGCTCCCTTGCCACAGAGCTTTCAGGGTCTGCGGCCATGGGGGCCCACCATATCTTTGCCTTAAGTCCGGCCTTGTGAACGGCGTCTGTCATTCGCTTCATGCCCTGAGGGCCAATGCGGTCATTGGTGGTCCAGTCTCCTTCGCAAATCTGGTAACCGTCGTCAATGTCCACCCACTTGAAACCAAGTTCCACAACCTTGGGAAGGGTGCCGATGACCTCATCAACGGTGAAGTTCCTCTCATAACCCCAGGCGCACCATACAGGTTCGTAGGCATCTTCAGGTGATATGGGCATTTCAAATCCGTATGTGTCCTGCATGTACTCTGAGAAAGCCCTTAATGGTTTGAAGAAATCTCCCTTCCCCTCCCATACAAACTGCTTTAGAGCAAATAGGGTATCTCCAGGCTCCAGGACAACTGGGGAGCCCAGTTCCAGTAAGATGGAGGCCCTTGCCGCTTTTCCTTTACGCTCTACGGGGAAATTCACGGTTTCAAGGCAGGGGCCGGCCAGGCCGATGCTCACATTCCTCTGCTCATTCCAGAGGCTTACCATGGGGATGCCGCCGCCATAATCAGAGTCATTCATACCAAGGTAGTTCTTCTGGTAGAAGCCCTTGGTGACAGGCAGTACCCAGTCCTTCCGTTCAGCGGTGGAGGAAGGTTGGAGAGACCACACATCCTCTCCTTCAATGGTTATGGCCGATGTCTCCATGGCATCTACAAGGACATCCTTATCTGTGGTGTTCACAAAGCCGATGTTCCTGAGGGTCATTCCGTCATGTCCCGGAACGGGCGCGGCGTCTACCACCACCTCAAATCCTTTCAGGGCCTTCCCTTTGTAGAAAACGGAGTCTTGTGCTTTTGGGCAGGAGCATGCTGCTGCTAAAACGGCAGCTGATGCTATTATGAGAACTTTTTTCATACTTTTAGAATGGGAGTTCCTGTCCAAAACGTTCTTTGCAAATTGCGCGAACAGCATCAAGGGAAGTGAAAGCTCCCGTGCCGCCTGCGCCGGTGGTATTTACGGCTCCGGTGAGGTTGCCGGCAATCTGGCAAATCTCAGGGTCAAGCCCTCTGACAAAGGCGCTGATAAAGCCTGAATTGAAGCTGTCTCCTGCGCCGATGGCATCCACTACGTTCTTATTGAGGAAGGCGGGAAGGAGCTTTTGCCAGCCGTCCTTTTTTACAAGCAGGGACCCCTTTGAGCCACATTTGACCAGCATTATGCCTCCAAGATATGGACGCACCTCATTGATGGCTTCCTCAAGCGTAGCCTTGCCGGTAAGGGCGCAGAGTTCCTTCTCATTGGGCATGAACACGGTAATCTTGGGAAGTACCTTAGCGTAATCCAGGGTCCATTTTTCCATGGGATCCCACTGGGTGTCCAGGGAAACGGTAACGCCTTTCTCTGCTGCAAGGTCAAGCACCTTGTGGATATCACGGAGAAGCGCGCTCTGCATAAACAGTGAAGAGAGGTGGATATGCTGTGAGAGGTCAAAAACGCTCTTGTCAATCTCATCAAACCCCATCACGTCCATGGAACCCTGGTATGTGAGGTTTGCGCGGTCCTCACCGTAGTTCATACATATTGTAGCGCCTGTGGGAGTGTCTCCGGTGCCGATAAAATGGGTGGCTACGCCCTTGGCGGCCAGCGAGCTCTTTACAAGCTCTCCAAAGGAATCTTTGCCTACAAGGCCCACAAAGCAAACCTTGCTTCCAAGCGCTGCGGCGTTTGCCGCAAAGATGGCGGTGGAACTTCCAAGGGTTACGGTCATGTCCTTGCAGAATTTCTCCTTGCCAATCTCCGGCTCCGACTCAATTCCGTTGAGGATGATGTCCACATTAAGTTCCCCTATGGCGGCTATTTGGTATTTTTTCATAGAAATTAGTGTTATTTAACCTTGCCAAGATAGCAAAAATACGCGAAAATATTTCATTTCTGTTTCGTATTTTGCAAGAAAAAAGCATTTCGTTTTGTTTCAGTTAAAAATATTTCTATATTTGCAACTGCACTAAAAACTATATGCCATGGATATATATGATTCCGCTCAGGGCCGAAGATCCGCCATTCTTCAACTTTTAAAGAGCGATTCGTCGGTAAATGTCACTGAACTCAGCAATCGTTTCGGTGTTTCGGAAGTTACCATCAGGAAAGACCTTCGCATATTGAAGGAAAGGAAGCTCCTTGTAAGGGTACACGGAGGTGCCATCCTTGGTGCGACAACCGCCTCTGAACCTGCCGCGGAGGAACGCCATCTCAGTTTCAAGAAGATGGTCAACATGCGTGAGAAGGAAGCCATCGGCCGTGCAGCCGCAAAATATATAAGGAATGGAGATACCATCCTTGTAGACTCCGGCACCACTGCTCTGGAGGTTGTTAAGAACCTCCAGCAGTTTGACGACCTTACCATCATTACAAACTCAATAAGCGCAATGACAGAAGCCCTTAAGTATAAGCGGTTTAACGTTATTCTTCTTGGGGGAACCGTGAGGGAAGCAAGTATGTCCATGGTTGGCCCTCTTGCAGAATCTAACCTGAAGCTTTTCTACTGCGACAAACTGTTCCTTGGCGTAGACAGCTTCTCCGTGGAAACAGGTCTTTCCACTCCCAGCGTTGATGAGGCCAGTACCAATCAGGTTATGATTTCACGCGCCCGTGAGGTGATAGGCGTATTTGACTCCTCTAAGGTTAACAAGCGTGCCCTGGCATTCATAGCAGATGTAGATAAGATAAACACCATAGTAACAGACAATAACATGCCTGCAAATGTGAAACGGCAGTTGAAATCAATGAATATCAACGTTGAAACTGTTATTCCGTAATAAAAGCGAAACCTGATGAAACAGTTTTTGAATACGAGGTAATACATTGATTGTCAGTTGTATATGTAGTCGCAATATGTGTTTCGGTTTGAGCTGAGATGAAAAATCAAAACTCAAACCGAAACTTTTTGAATAAAAAAAACTAAATTTGCTTACTGATAATAACGCAATGAACTACAATTATAACACTTACAGGGAGATCCTTCAGCAGCCCAAAGTCTGGCTCAAGACATTGGATTCTATCCGTGCACACAAGCAGGAAATCAAAGCCTTTAAGGATAAGTATCTTAATGACGGTTATGAGGTTGTGCTTACAGGAGCAGGAACATCGGCCTACATTGGAGACGCTCTGGAACCGGCGCTTTACACAACCAGTTTCAGGGGAGCCCGCGCCATTGCCACCACTGATATCATCACAAACCCCCAGATGTACTTTGATCAGTCCAGCAAAGTGCTGCTTGTGAGTTTTGCCCGCTCCGGCAACAGTCCGGAAAGCGTTGGTGCCCTAAGGGCGGTGGAGGGAAGTGCCGGAAAGGTTGCACATATCTTCATTACCTGCAACAAGGACGGAGAACTGGCCCAGATGAAGGGAGAGAACATCCTCTGTGTCCTCCTTCCTCCGGAAACAAATGACCTTTCACTGGCCATGACCAGCAGCTACTCAACTATGCTCCTCACATGCTCCATGATAGCAAATATAGATCATATTGATGAGGATGTTCCACTCATTGAGGATGTAGCCGGTGCAGTAGAGAAATCCATTGCCAAGTATGAAGGCGCTATAAAGGATCTCGCATCCCGTGACTTTGAGCGTGCCGTGTTCCTTGGATCCGGCCCTCTCAAGGGCGTAGCGGAGGAATGCCGCCTCAAGCTCCAGGAACTCACAGACGGCGCCGTCATGTGCTCATTTGACTCCTTCCTTGGCTTCCGTCACGGCCCCAAGGCTGTGGTAAAGCCAAACTCCCTGTTGGTATACCTTCTTTCACCCAACCCCAAGGTGCGCCGTTATGAGCTTGACCTCATCCGTCAGGTAAAGGCCAACAACAACGTAAAGGGAACCCTTGTCATATCGGCCGATGATCCCTCAATTGAGGAATCCTACTATGACCTTGGAATTATCACCGGCATGAACCCTTCAATGCCTCCATGCTACGGCTGCGTAAGCTTTGCCTGGGTGGGGCAGCTCCTTGGATTCTTTAAATCGCTGGACCTGGGCCTGAGCCCGGACTCTCCTTCCATCTCCGGAAACATCTCCAGGGTGGTGGAGGGCGTTACCTTATATAATTAATAAGAAAGATGCCTAAGACAGAACAACTTCTCCACAAACTGGACGCTATCCGTGAAAAGACTGGTATTCCCCGTACCATTTTTGCGGCATGCCCCAATTCACCCACCGTTATCCGTGCATCCCTGAGGGCTGCAAAACGCAATAACGCCCCCATCTACTTTGCCGCCACCCTCAACCAGATAGACTGTGACGGCGGATACACCGGCATGACCCAGGAAGACTTTGTTCGCACCGTGCGTTTTGAGACGGAGCGCGTGAACTTCACCGGAGACGTTATCATAGCAATTGACCACGGCGGTCCCTGGCTCAAGGACAAGCAGCGTGTGGAAAAGTGGAGCGTAAAGGATGCCATGGACGGCGTAAAGAAGTCATTTGAGGCAGCGGTGCTTGCCGGCTATGACCTCATCCACGTGGATCCTACCGTGGACATCAACGTACCCAAGGGGGAAATCATTGTTATACATGTTGTGGCAGCCCGCACCGTGGAACTTATCGCCCATGTTGAGAAGTTCCGCAAGGAGCATGGAATCGCGCCCATTTCCTATGAGGTGGGCACGGAGGAAGTGCACGGCGGTCTTGCCGATGAAACTACTTTTGACACTTTCATTAGTGATTTAAAAAATGGGTTAATGGTTGCAGGACTGCCGGATGTATGGCCCTGCTTCATCGTAGGAAAGGTGGGAACAGACCTTGACACCACCATCTTCGACGGAGAGGTCGCACGCCGGCTTACGTCCAAGGTACGTCCTCTGGGTAGCTACATCAAGGGTCATTACACCGACGATGTAGCTAACCCTGAGGAGTATCCTCTCTGCGGCATGGGCGCCGCCAACGTGGGCCCTGAATTCACCATGTCGGAATACCGCGCCCTCTGTGAGCTTGAGGAGCTTGAGAAAAAGCACCACGCGGAAGGCCGCGTAGCCGTCCTTTCCCATATGAAGGAAGTCCTCCTCCAGGAGGTTGAGGACAGCCACCGCTGGGAAAAATGGCTCCACGAGGATGAGCAGGGAAAGTCCCTCCACACCCTCACCCCGGAGCGCCAGGACTGGATAGTGGCCACCTGCTGCAGGTACATCTGGCAGCAGCCCCGCACCCTTGCCGCCCG
>OMQK01000214.1 GCA_900313205.1 uncultured Bacteroidales bacterium
TGCATGGGCTGCTCCGAAACCAGCGAACTCTTGACAGGAAGGAACGTGCCTGCGCCAACGTGGAGGCACACTTTCTCCATATCTATACCCTTTGCCTTAATTCCTTCCAGGACCCTGTCCGTGAAGTGCAGACCGGCCGTAGGAGCCGCTACAGAGCCCCTGATACGTGCGTAGAGGGTTTGGTAGCGCTGAGTGTCAATGGCCTCGGATTCCCTGTTCAGATACGGCGGAATGGGAACTGTGCCGGCAATTTCAAGCACCCTGGAGAACGGACTGCCGTCCTTCCAGGAAAATCTCACCTGTCCCGTCTGGCCATCCCTGCCCATAAGTTCAGCCCTCAGGTCCATGGCGACAATCACGGCGTCATCATTGGGATTATACAGCCTCAGGATATCCTCCTTCCACTTTTTGGCATTGCCGATAACGCATTTCCAGGTGGTTTCTGCAGTGGCGGCAAAGGCAAGGTTGTATTCCACGGGTTCAACGGGTTCCAGGCAGAATATCTCAATATGCGCACCGCTTTCACGCCTGAAATGGAGGCGGGCCGGTACAACTTTAGTCTCATTGAATACCATCATTGCCCCTTCAGGGAGAAGATTGGGCAAATTGCGGAAAATGGTATGTGAAACCTCACCATTCTTATAATGGAGGAGTTTGGAAGCGTCACGCTCCGGGAGAGGGTATTTCGCTATCCTGGAGTCCTCCAGGCCATAATTGTAATCCTCTATGTGAATCTCAGGTATCATCAGAATTCGTTTTTCGGGGCAAAGTTACACTATTAATCACAAATTGCGAAATCTCCAGTAAAAACAGTTTTCCCGCTTCGGTGATTATACAAATGTGAAAAGACGCAAACGGCAGTTTTGTTAACATTTGTAAAATATGCGCCAGCTGTTTAACATTCCGAAAAGGGCACTGATACTTTTTTGCAAAAGTGTTCCACACCCTTGGCGGTTTTTACTATAACTTACTGATAATCAGTATTTTTCATATTATTATATATAATATTACTTTAGCAAAATCGATATCATAAAATCATATAGCGGACTAAAGACTCAAATTACAGTATCTTTCTAAATACTATATCGTTATTAATCAGTAGTTTATATGATATTACTTAAATTAGATTTTATGTAATTATCCTTCCCCTTTCCCCCACTCTTTTCCAAATGTTCCTCAGAATCCTGATTTGGATGTTTCACATTTAGTGTGTATATTTGTGACAACATAATTCAGGAATATGAATCGGCGTCTTTTACAGTTTTTGCAGGCAGAAAATCTCACGCAGACTCAGTTTGCAGATACCCTTTCCGTTGCACGCGGAAGTGTCTCCCATATTCTGTCCGGCAGAAACAAGCCCGGATATGATTTTCTGGAGAGCCTCATGCTTCACTACCCCGCCCTTAACCTTGAATGGCTTCTCACGGGAAGGGGTAAAATGTACAAGGATGCGGCCTCAGAGGACTCTGAGGGCAGTATCATGATGGATCTTTTCCCTCAAAAGACTTCAGATTCCGGCCGTAAAGTGAATAGAATCCTGGTTTTTTACTCGGACAATACCTTTGAGGAGTTCCATCCTGAAGAATAATTTATTATTTTTGCATCCGTATAGATAATCGCAAGGATGCTGTTTTTCAAGAAAAAACTGGACAAAGTCCCCAAAATTGAATTCTCAGGCGTTACACTGGGGAATCCACTTGGTGCCTATGAGGGCGTAAACAGCTCTAAATCATATAGGATACCGCATCCCGCACCCGGTTTTCTTACCCTTACTCCACCAAAGGACGGAATCCTGGAATGGATATCCAGCCTGCAGTCTCTGAGGAAAGAAACCGTACTTGCAGTCAATCTTAAGCGTGACACCCAGCGTTCCTTTGCCCTGCTATATGACTTTGTGGATTTCCTCATAATAGATACCGGCTGGGAAGAAGGCACTCAGGAAGTCCCTGACATTACAGTGCTCCTGGATGAACTTCTGAGTCTCAGGCTTTGCTATGAGCGATATACGCGCGTCCTTGTACGCATCACTGATGGCCTTACTAAGGATGAAATCGGCCCTCTTCTGGATTATTGCCGCCTCTCCGGTATTGACGGAGTCATAATCCATGGGGTAAAGCGCTTTGAATACGTTGAAAACGCCACGCAAGGGAGACTTCCGCTTATCTTCAACACGGATTCTCCACAGGAAGCGCTTGATTTCTGCAGCCGCGGAATCCCAGTAGAAACATCCCTAGGGCACCTCCAGCGCATCAGAATACTTAAATCACTGAACAAATAATATGCTTACCGCAAGTATATGCACAATTGGCGATGAGATTCTCATCGGCCAGGTTACGGATACCAATTCCGGCAACATTGCCAGGGCTCTGGAAGAGGCCGGAATCCACGTCAGGAGCATGGTCTCCGTAGGAGATGCCCCAGAGGCCATCGAGGATGCCCTGAGGCGAGAAATCGGCCTTAGTGACATTGTAATTACTACAGGAGGCTTGGGGCCCACCAAAGATGATATAACCAAGGCTGTCCTGGCGCGTTTTTCCGGCAGTAACGGCTACAGGGAGGACCCTGGGCAGCTTGAGATGGTTCATAAGATCCTGAAAGGAAGGGGCCTGGACGTACTCCCCATCAATCTTGCGCAGGCACAGGTGCCGGAAAAGGCGGAGGTTATAGTGAACAGGCTTGGAACAGCCCCCATAATGGTGTTCAGAAGCCTTATGGACAAAGCAACGCTCTATGCCCTTCCTGGTGTACCCCATGAGGCCGTAGGCGCCATTCCTGCCGTTTTAGGGGACATTCTGGCCCATTTCAAGCCAGGGAGCATAGTACACCGTAATATTATGGTGTACGGCATGGCAGAATCGGCCCTCTCAGAGAAAATTGCAAAATGGGAAGACGCCCTTCCTTCCAATATGCACCTTGCATATCTCCCCAATACCCTTACTGGGATAAGGCTGCGCCTGTCCTCGTATGGAGGAGATGAAAAGAGCCTGGAGGCGCAGCTGGAAGCACTTAAGGGGCTTCTTGGATCCCTTGTATATGCATCGGAGGACACCACTCTTGAAGCTGCCGTGGGTAAACTTCTGAAGGAACGCGGGGAAACAGTCTCCGCCGCGGAGTCCTGCACCGGCGGCGAGATCGCCCACCTTTTCACTTCGGTTTCCGGATCATCGGCCTACTTCCTTGGCTCAGTTACCTCCTATGCCGTATCGGTCAAAGAGAAGGTCCTTGGGGTACCGGCCGGTGTAATCACAGACAATGGAGTGGTAAGTTCAGAGGTTGCTGCCGCCATGGCAGAGGGCGTGAGGCGCCTTACCGGAAGCACATATTCCGTTGCCACCACCGGCCTTGCCGATAAAGACGGAGACGGGAAAAATCCTGGC
>OMQK01000040.1 GCA_900313205.1 uncultured Bacteroidales bacterium
CGTCCACTACGGCCTTTCCAAGGCCATAGGCAATCTTGGCAATTCCTTCCTCTGCCCTTTCATGGCCGATAGGATAGAAATTCACGCTCCTGGCTACTCCTGAAAGGGTGGGGAAGAAGCAGCCGTCCTGCTCTGAACCGCAGATTTCCTGGATGATGATGGCCATCTTCTCCTCTGAAATCACGTTTCCGGTGGCGGTGATATAACCCCTAGAAGGGGCAAAGTACACGGATGCGTAGACGCTCTTTATTGCCTTTGAAAGAAGGCGCAGCTGCTGGTCCTCGTTCTCCACGGCCGGAATCATGTAGGTGGAGTAGACACCCGCAAACGGCTGGTAGTAGGAGTCTTCCAGTTTGGAGGAAGAGCGTACCGCAAGGGGAGTGCGGACTACCCTTATGAAGCTGCGAAGAGCCTCCGTAAGATCCATGGGAAGGTTGGAGGACACAAATTCAGAGAGGATCTCGGAGTCCTGGATATCTGAGTTTATGACATACTGGAGGCCGTTTTCAAGGATGAAGCGGTCAAAGTACTCAGTTGCTATCACAAGGGTGCGGGGCACCATCACGTGGACGTCCTCCCACTTGTGGTAGAGCTTGTGCTTGTCTAGGATCTGGTTCAGGAACGCCAGGCCGCGGGCCTTTCCGCCCATGGAGCCCTCTCCAAAGCGGGAGAACCACACGGTGTCATTGTAGGTTGCGGGATCAAAGCGCGCCACAACGCCAAGATTCTGGGCAATCCTGTAGGAGTGGATACTCTTCACGGCAGCCTCGCGGAACTTTTCGGTAGTTTCAAACGTGGTGTTTTTCAGGGCATTTCCCTCCTTGAAGATACCCCTGGCAAGAAGCCAGCGGGATACGTAATTCTTGCTGCGGAGTTTTTCCAGCTGTGCCTCCG
The DNA here is from genome assembly GCA_900313205.1 of uncultured Bacteroidales bacterium. GTDB lineage: Bacteria > Bacteroidota > Bacteroidia > Bacteroidales > UBA932 > Cryptobacteroides. Next base: position 895 of record OMQK01000040.1, read on the forward strand.
GGATGGATGCTATGATAGACTCTGCCCCCTGAAGATTGCGGGCTCGGGCGGTTTCACGGCCGCGGGCGTTAGTTACCACAAAGTCTCCAAAGCCGAATTCCCGGCCGATATACTCTCCAAGGTCATGGGTGAGAGTTTTGGAGCGCTTCATGAGGAAACCTGCGCCTATGCTCTCGGCAACCGTGCGCATGCTCTCCTGGGAGCTCTGCATGAGGATTGGCATCTTGGGGATTTCCTTCCTGATGAGGCGGCAGAGGTCCACTCCGGCGTCAAGTTTTTCATCGGCCGGCTTGTCATACCTGTGAAGGACGAAACCTATGTCAGAGATTACTCCCAGGAGGTTTTCCTTGTATTTCCCGTAAAGGGTCACTGCGTCGTCGTAGTTTGTGGCCATCAGGATCTTCGGCCTTGCCCTCTTACGGAAGATCTGCTGGTCTTCGTTCACGGCGTCAAGGATGGAATCCGAGTTCTGCTGAAGCACAAGCTTGTAAAGGAGGGGAAGGTACGTTGAATAGTAGCGTACGGAGTCTTCCACAAGGAGGATGGCCTGGACGCCGCCTTCAAGAATATCGGCCTGGGCGTTCATGCTGTCCTCCAGAAGTTTGATTATGGCAATTATGAGGTCTGTGGAGCCGTTCCAGTTGAAGATATAGTCCATGCAGGAGCGGTCACGGCTTTCAAGCTGGCGCCAAACCTCCCTTGAGAAGGAGGTGAGGAGAACCACCGGAGTTTCCGGAGAACGTTCCTTCATGATGGCGGCGAAGTCAAATACGTCCACCTCTCCCACGTTGTACATGGTTATCACAAGGTCCCAGCGGTCTCCTTGTTCGGCCCTCTGAAGGGCCTCGCGGGTGGTTGATACCCTCTCAAAGACGGGCGGACCGGAGAGGTTCAGCTCACTGTACTCGCGTGAGATACGCATGTCCAGACGGCCGTCTTCCTCCAGGGAGAAGTTGTCGTAATTGTTGCACACCAGCAGGATCCGGCGGATCCTTCTTGCCATAAGGGTTTCAGTCATACTTTTCTATACAAGTCCTTGATCGGCCATAGCGCCGGCAACCTTTATGAAACCGGCGATGTTTGCGCCCTTGACGTAGTTCACGGTGCCGTCTTCGCGGGTGCCGTATTTTACGCAGGCTGCGTGGATGTCACTCATGATGCGGCGCAGGTACTGGTCCACTTCCTCTGCAGTCCAGCTTGTGCGCATTGAGTTCTGGCTCATCTCCAGGCCGGAAGTTGCTACGCCGCCGGCGTTGGATGCCTTACCGGGGGAGTAGAGGAGGCCTGCGCCCTGGATGATCTTGATTGCCTCGGGTGTGGTGGGCATGTTGGCGCCCTCTGCAAGGCAGATGGCTCCGCCCTTCACGATATTCTCGGCATCGGCCACCTCCACCTCATTCTGCGTTGCGCAGGGGAGGGCTATGTCGCAAGGGATGCGCCAGGGGCGTTCTCCGGGGAAATACTGGGCCTGAGGGTATTTAATATTCACTTTCTTACCCTCAAAGGATTCACCGCGTGTTGCAAGCATCTGCTCAGTGAAGTAGCAGAGGCCGTATCCTGTGGCTTCCGGACGAAGCAGGGAGCCGCCCCAGGCGATGCCCTTGCCGGTAAGGGTGCCGGAGAATTCATCCCTCAGACGCTTGTACTGGCCAAAGAGGAAGCCAATCTCACGGCCTCCTACGCCAATATCACCGGCTGGAACATCTGTATTGGGGCCGATATGACGGAAAAGCTCTGTCATGAAGCTCTGGCAGAAACGCATCACCTCTGCGTCTGACTTTCCGCGGGGATTGAAGTCACTGCCGCCCTTTGCACCGCCCATGGGGAGGGTTGTGAGGGCGTTTTTGAAGGTCTGCTCAAAGGCGAGGAACTTCATGATGGAGAGGTTTACGCTGGGATGGAAGCGGATACCGCCCTTATATGGGCCGATAGCGCTGCTCGCCTGGACACGGAAGCCGCGGTTGATCTGGATCTCTCCTCGGTCGTCCATCCAGGGGACGCGGAAGATGATGATGCGCTCCGGTTCAACTATCCTTTCCAGGATTTTCTGGTCCATGAGGTTGGGGTAGTCCATCATGAAGGGGGCTACGCTTTCCACAACTTCCCTCACGGCCTGGTGGAACTCTTTCTCACCGGGATTCCTGGATACAACGGAGCCCATGAAGCCCTCGATGTAATTGTTGATGAATTTGTCCATAAAATAGTACTATTAACTAACCGTATTTTGTTTTTCTATTTGCGCTTTAAGTGTATAATCTCACAAATATAACAAAAAATTCTCACGTGCGCGCACATACGTGCCCTACATGTGAGAAAGTGCTATTGCCCCACCATCTTGCGTAATGCCGATGCGGTGGAGCTTATGTGATTGATAATGAGTGATTTATAGAGTTCTTTGGGATTACCGGTTTTCCCAAACAACTTAGTAACTATGTGTGGGTCAATGAATTAACTTCCACCACAAACCTATGATATCTGGGAGTAATCCTTAGTGACGTACTTGTCTTTCCTGAGTTCTGCCGCAAGGGATGCATTCTGCGGCTGTGAAAGCGAAGGATCCTGGTCCAGGATGTGCTGGGCATAGCCCCTGGCATCTGAAAGGATGATGCCGTCCTTTGCAAGGGATGCAATATTTAGTGAAATGGGAAGACCGCTCTGCTGGGTGCCTTCAAGATCCCCAGGGCCGCGGAGTTTCATGTCTTCCTCGGCCAGTTCAAAACCGTTTTCCGTGGCGCAGAGAAGGTCCAGGCGCTTCTGTGACTCCTTTGAAACCTTGGTACCCTTCATGAGGATGCAGTATGAACGCTCCGCGCCACGGCCCACCCTGCCCCTTAACTGGTGCAGCTGACTGAGGCCGAACCTTTCTGCGCTTTCAATTACCATCACGGAGGCGTTGGGGACGTCCACGCCCACCTCGATCACGGTTGTGGAAACCAGGATGTTGGCCCTTCCGGCAGCAAAGGCGCTCATGTTGAAATCCTTCTCCTGATTGCTCTGTTGCCCGTGAACAATTGCCACTTTGTACTGGGGTAGCGGGAAGGCTTTCACTATCTCTTCATAACCCAGTTCAAGGTTCTTGTAATCCAGTTTCTCGCTCTCAAAGATGAGCGGATAAACTATGAAAGCCTGGCGTCCCTTTGCTATCTCATCCCTTATGAAATTGTGCATCGCGTGCCGCTTTCCTTCACCAACACAGATAGTTGTGATTGGTTTTCTGCCAGGCGGCATCTCATCTATGACGGACACGTCCAGGTCTCCATAAAGAGTCATAGCAAGTGTGCGCGGAATGGGCGTTGCTGTCATTACCAGAACGTGCGGCGGAATGCCGTTATAACCCTTGCTCCAGAGGCGGGCACGCTGGTCCACGCCAAAGCGGTGCTGCTCGTCAATGACGGCAAGCCCAAGGGCCTTGAACTGGACGGTATCTTCAATGAGGGCGTGCGTGCCGATAAGAACTCCCACGCTTCCGTCCTCCAACCCCGCATGGATGCTCCGCCGCGCAGCAGTGCCGGTAGAACCAGTAAGGAGTTCCACCCTCACGCCGGTGGGTCTTAGATACTTTGACACATTTGCAAAGTGCTGCTGTGCAAGGACTTCCGTAGGTGCCATAATGCAGGCCTGGTAGCCGTTTCCAACAGCGATGAGGGAGCTGAGCACGGCAACCATGGTCTTTCCGGAGCCCACGTCTCCCTGCAGGAGGCGGTTCATCTGATGGCCGCTTTTCATATCCTCACGGATCTCACGGATAACCCTTTTCTGGGCGCCGGTGAGTTCATACGGAAGAGCCCTGAAGCATGCGTTGAAGGCTTCCCCCACGGCCGGCATCTTAAGGCCCACGGCGCTGCTGCTCCGGATGTATTTCTGCTTCAGAAGGCTCAGTTGAAGGAGGAAGAGTTCCTCAAATTTGAGCCTGTATGTAGCTTTGGCCAGAGCGTCCTGACTAACCGGAAAATGTATTTGACGCAGTGCATAAGTTAAAGGCACTAAACCTTTCTCTTTCAATACGTAATCCGGAAGGGTATCATGCAGGACCGGAAGTATTCCTTCAAGTGCGGTGCCTATGATTTTGGTCATGAACCGTCCCGTGATCCCGCCATTTTTGAGACGCTCCGTGGAGGTGTAGATTCCGGTAAGGGTTCCGGTGGCCGATGTATCCGGCGCATCCACTTCCGGATGCACCATATTGAGGTGATTATTGAATACGGCCGGCTTCCCGAAGAAGATGAATGTGGAGCCCGGAACAAGGCGGGTATGCATCCACTTCACGCCCTTGAAAAACACCACCTCCATCTCGCCGGATTCATCGGCCACAATAGCGCTGAGACGGGCTACCAGATTGTACTTGAGCTTGTCCGGAGGCAGTTCCGCCCCGTTTTTGGCGTAGAGACGCACCTTGGTAACCGTGGCACGGACCTGGACCTGGGCAAGATCCGGGTGGACATCTGCGATACGGACTATGCTGCTGCGGTCTATGTAGCGGAACGGGTACAGGCGCACGAGGTCCCCGACGGTAGCTATTCCTAACTCCTTCTCAAGTAGTTCCGCCCTTTTGGGTCCGACGCCCGGGAGGTACTGTATGGCCGTGTCCATATTCATCAGCTACAAAGATAGTAAAAAAGGGGGAAAAGGAAAGCGGTGAAGGCCAAGTTGTTGACATACAATAATTTACAGAGTTGTTTGGGATAACCGGTAATCCTAAACAACTCTGTAAATAGTTCAGTATCAGCTAAGTAGGCTCCACCGCATCGGCATTACGCACTGGGGGGAGAACCATAAAGCGTGGGCTATTTCATCCAGCGGTCAAGCCAGCCGAAGTAGCTGCGGTGCCAGTAGAGGGCGTTCTGGGGCTGGAGGATCCAGTGGTTTTCCTCTGGGAACACTATTAGCTTGGAAGGAACACCCATCATCTGGGCGGCGTTGAAGGCTGCCATGCCCTCATCCACAGGTACGCGGAAGTCCGAGCCGCCGTGGATGCAGAGGATGGGCGTGTGCCAGTTCTGGACCAGCTTGTGAGGGGAGTTGTCGTAGTGCCTTCTGGCCTTGGGAAGTGAGCTCCAGGGGGAACCGCCCTGCTGGATGCCGCCAAAGGTGACGCCGTCTCCTGCTGCGCCCACCTGACCGGGAGCATATGCATACTCAAGGGGTGTGCCGCCGTTGTCCCAGTTGGGGAACCACATCTCCTCAGTGGTCATGTACATGTGTTCCTCATTGAAGATGCCCGCATGGGCTATGAAGCAGTCATACACGTCACCGTGGATACCGGCAAGGTAATACACGCTGTAACCGCCGTAGGAAGCGCCGCAGGCCGCAACGCCGGAGATATAGGGCTCTGCCTTGATGGCCTTTGCAGCAGAGAGGTAATCCTGCATATTAAGGCCGATATAGTCTCCGGAAATCTGCTCGCACCAGGGCTGCCCGAAGGCTGTTGTTCCGCGCCTGTTGGGAAGCACCACCACATAGCCCTGATGGCACATGAGGAGGTAGTTCCAGCGGTAACTCCAGTCCTGGGAAAGCGTGCCCTGAGGGCCTCCGAGGGTAATCTCAATGGCAGGGTAAGTCTTTGCAGGGTCAAACTGCGGGGGATAGAGGACCCAGGTGAGCATGTCCTGGCCGTCCACGGTCTTTATCATCCTGGCCTCGGTCTCGTGCTTGTCCAGCTGGGAGAGGATGTGCTCGTTCTCGAAGGTTATCTGGCGCACGGCATTATCGTTCACGGCCACAAGTTCCGTGGGGAAGTCCATGGACATGAAGGTGGTGAGGAGCGTTCCGTCCTGCTGGATGCCAAAAGGAGACCCGAAGTCGAACCACAGGTTGTCTGAGGTAAGGCGGAAGATCTCACCTACATCCGGCACCACGTTGTACACGGCGCCAAGGCCTTCCGCCAAAGCGCTGAAGTAAATGGACTGGCTGTCATCGGCCCATACCGGGCTCTCTACATTATATTTGAAGGAGGCCGATATATCACGGATGTTCTCCACGGCAGGGTTTTCGCTCTGGCCTTCACCCTCTTCCCCGTATATGACGTCTCCCAGCATGAGGCGCACTTTATCGGCCTCATAGCCGTCCCTTTCCATGGAAAGCCATGCAAGGCGGGAGCCGTCAGGGCTCCAGACGGGGTGGGTGTCGTAGCCGCCATCGAAGGTGACCTGGGAGGTCTCTCCGGTGAGGGGGCAGTATATGAAGATGCAGGTGTTTGTGGAGAAGGCGTACTCCTTGCCGCTGAGCTTCTTGCAGGAGTAGGCGATGTAGCGGCTGTCCGGGCTCCAGCAAAGGTCCGCGATGTCAGAGAACGGGCCATTGGGAAGCTCAAACAGCTGCTCTTCTTCCCCAAGGATGTCCATGCCCTCAGTCACAACCCCGTTCACAAGGGGAGCCACAAAGCTGTGGGCAATCTCCGTGCGCCAGTGGTCCCAGTGGCGGTACATAAGGTCCTCCGTGGCATAGGCCTTGGCCTTGTCAAGTGCGGGATCAGTGTCTGAAGGCACTTCCACATGGCTGTGGACACCTTTTACGTATATCATCTGGGACTGGTCCGGGGAGAGGAGATAATCGTCAATTCCGCCGGGGATATCGGCCCTGAGGGTGCGCTTCCCAAGCTTTCCGTCCTTGAACGGCGCCTCCCATAGTTTCCCTTCCTGGAGGAAGAAGATGGAATGGCCGTCAAGGCTCCAGCGGGCGCCTGAAATGCTCTTTCCGTACATTGTGAGAGGGGTGGGGGCACCGCCTTCCACGGGAATGGTGAAAAGGTTCCTGACGCTGCGGTTTTCCGCAATGGAAGTGTAGCTGACGCCATAGAGGATGGTTTTCCCATCCGGGGAAAGCTGGGGATCCGAGAGGCGGCCAAGGGAAAGGAGCACCTCCGGAGTCATATGCCCGTCCGTGATTTCAATGGCAGAAGGGCCGATGTAACCTTGCTGTGGTTTCATTTGCTGTTGTTTGCAGGCGAGGGCGGCGCAAATGGCGGCGGCCATCGCAATGGTGAACTTAATTCTCATATTGTTTCAAAGCGTTTTTCAATTCTTCCTTTACGGCGTTTCTAAGGCTCAGTGGCTCAAGTACTTCCAGGCGGTTTCCGCGCTTGCACAGTTCCATGATAAATCCAGGGTTGGGGATGAGGGTCATGGCGTAGATGCATGAACTGGAATCCTTTGAAAGAAGCATCTGGCTGGGGTGGAGGGGAAGGTCTTCAAGGTATGCAGCCTCACGGAGGGTGGTGCGGATCTTTACCAGCACTGGCTTTTCTCCTTCCGGGAGATAGATGCCGAAACTGGGCTGGAAGAGTTTTTCCACGCTGAACCCGGCGGGCATCTTGAAATGGTCTCCGTTACGCCTTAGGCCGGCAATGCGGTCAAGGGCGAAGGTGCGGAGATCCCCGGCGCTTTCACTGTAGGCAACAACGTACCAGCGCTTCTCGAATTCCTTCAAGGCATAGGGACGTATGGTCCTCAGATCCGTTTCCGTACTCAGGTATTTTCTGTATTCTATTGAGAGAACGGCGTTATCCAGCATGGCTTCCATGATGGATGTGAGGTATTTATGGCCGGAAGGGATCTCCTCCACGCTCACACGGCCGCTAAGGCGCTCCTGCCCAAGGGTGAGGAGGCTCTTTACCGTGAAAGTATCTATGAGGTACTCTGTTGCGGCGCGTTTGTCCACGGCGCTTTCCCCGGCGTCTATGTAGTACCGGTTGGTGCTTCTGTCGCAGGTTATCTCAACCCCGAAAACCTCTGCTACGGCAGCCCTGTGATTCACAAAGGTGCGGCGGGGGTAAGGCTCTCCGTATCGGCCCTCCCATCTGTCCTGGAGCTCCTGAAGGGACAAGCCCGCACTTCCGGCCTCAATGAAAGTCTGGACCAGGAAAACGTACTTGTCTATGAGCTCCGGAACCATAGCTATTCCTCTTTCAGGCGGCCTTCCATGAGGGTGTCGTACTGGAGGCGGCGGCGGAAGATGTCAATGGCCGTGTAGATGGCGCTCATCATGGAGCGGGGGTCTGCTTCGTCGCGGCCTGCCATCTCGTAGGCGGTGCCGTGGTCCGGGGACGTGCGCACAACCGGGAGGCCGGCGGTGAAGTTCACGCCCTCCGCAAAGGCGATGGCCTTGAACGGAGCCAGGCCCTGGTCATGGTACATGGCAAGGGTGGCGTCAAAGCGGGAGTAGTTTCCAAGGCCGAAAAAGCCGTCCGGGGAGTACGGGCCGAAGGCCTGGATACCCTGGGCCTGGGCTTCCTTCACGGCGGGGAGGATGATGTTCTGCTCTTCGTCGCCAAGGAGGCCTCCGTCTCCGCAGTGGGGGTTGAGGCCAAGGACCGCAATCTTGGGGTCGTTTATGCCGAAGTCCCTTTCAAGGGATGCCTTCATTATCTTGAGCTTTCCAACGATGCTGTCCCTGGAAATGGCCTTGGGGACGTCCCTAAGGGGAATATGGCCCGTCACGACGCCAACCTTGAGCTGGTCCGAGACCATGATCATTGTGACGTCATCGGCCCCGAATTCCTTCTGTAGATACTCCGTGTGGCCGGTGTTTGCAAAGCCCTCCGCGTTCATGGCCCTCTTGTTGATGGGGGCGGTGACAAGTACGTCTATGAGACCGTCCTTGAGGTCCTTGACCGCAGCCTGAAGCGCCGTGATGGCGTTTTTGGCGCTTTCCGGGGTGCTTTGGCCGGGCTCTGCGTAGATGCTGTCCGGGAGGCAGTTCACAAGGTTAATCTTGCGCTGCTTTGCATCTTTGGCCGATGAAATGACATTGATATCCATGGACTCAATGTTGTGGAGGGTCTTACGGTAGAAGCCCATGAGCTTTGAGGAGCCGTACACCACGGGGGTGAAGGAGTCAAGGCTCCGTTCATCGGCCAGGGATTTTATTATTACTTCGTATCCTATTCCGTTGCTGTCGCCCTGGGTAATTCCGACGACAAGTTTTGGTAATGCCATATTATAAAAGTTGTGTAGATTGTTCTGCTAAATAGCCGGAGTCCTCCGGGAGGTCCGGCTGATGGTAGGCGGCCACGGCAAGGGCGTCGCAGCGCTCATTTTCCGGGTGACCGGCGTGGCCCTTTATCCAGTGGAAAGCCACGCGGTGCCTGCTGTAGACGGCGTCGAACCTGAGCCACAGGTCCACGTTCTTTTTCTTTTTGAAGCCGGTGCGCTTCCACTGCTCCAGCCAGCCTTCGTTGAGGGCCTTAACCACATAGGATGAGTCACTTACCACATGGACCTCTGCGTTTTCCCACTTTATCTGTTCAAGGCCGATAATCACCGCCAGGAGTTCCATCCGGTTGTTGGTGGTGAGGCGGAAACCTCCGGAGATTTCCTTCTGGAGGGAGCCGCAGCGGAGCACTATCCCGTAGCCTCCGGGACCGGGGTTCCCGCTGGCCGCGCCATCCGTGAAAAGGTATATGGGAGGCTTTGACTGGTTCATATATGCAAAGATACGAAAAATCTTGGCGGTCTCTAAAAAAATTAGTAAATTTGCCCCGATAAAAAAGAAATATCGTTTAACAAACAAATAAATTCAGTTTCAAATTATGATCAAACTTGGTATTAACGGTTTTGGCCGTATCGGCAGGATGGTTTTCCGCGCAGCCGTTGAGAATTTTGGTAAGGACATCGTGGTTGTAGGTATCAATGACCTCCTTGACCCCGACTATCTCGCTTACATGCTTAAGTACGACTCTGTACACGGCCAGTTCAACCACGATATCAAAGTGGAAGGCAACTACCTCATCGTAGACGGCAACAAGATCCAGGTTTTCTGCGAGAAAGATCCCGCAAACATCACCTGGGGTGCCCTCGGCGTAGACGTCGTTGTTGAATCCACCGGTTTCTTCCTCACCGCAGAGCTCGCAGAGGCTCACCTCAAGGGCGGCGCAAAGAAGGTTATCATGAGCGCTCCTTCAAAGGATGCCACTCCTATGTTCGTTTACGGTGTTAACCACAAGACCTATGCTGGTCAGGCTATCATCTCCAACGCTTCCTGCACCACCAACTGCCTTGCTCCCCTTACCAAGGTGCTCAATGACAAGTTCGGTGTAGTCCGTGGCCTCATGACCACCGTTCACGCTGCAACCGCTACCCAGAAGACCGTTGACGGTCCTTCCAAGAAGGATTGGCGCGGTGGCCGCGGTATCCTGGAGAACATCATTCCTTCCTCCACCGGCGCTGCAAAGGCTGTTGGTAAGGTTCTCCCTGAACTCAACGGTAAGCTCACCGGCATGTCCCTGCGTGTTCCCACCAGTGACGTTTCCTTCGTAGACCTCACCTGCGAACTCGCAAAGGAAGCTACCTATGAGGAAATCTGCGCTGCAATGAAGGAAGCCTCTGAAGGCGAACTCAAGGGTGTTCTCGGTTACACCAACGAGGCTCTTGTTTCCACAGACTTCCGCGGTGACGCCCGTACCTCCATCTTCGACGAAAAAGCCGGTATCCAGCTTGACAAGACCTTCGTAAAGGTTTGCGCCTGGTACGACAACGAGTGGGGTTACAGCAACAAGGTTTGCGAAATGGCAAAGGTTATTATGAAATAAGCGCAAGCTTGTTTCAAAATGCTGAAAGCATGAAATAAGCTTTGTAGCTTTTTTACTTGATGGCGGCCCTTCGCGGGGTCGCCATTGTTTTACCCCCCCCCTCTCTTGTAATGCCGATGCGGTGGAATCTAAGAGTCTGTATATCAGTTGGTTACACGGTTCTTTGGGAAAAGATTTAATCCCAAAGGATTCCGTAACGCTCTGAGTATCAGCCATATAGCTGCCACCCAATCGGCATTACAAGGGAGGGGACATCATTACAAGGGAGGGCTTATGACATGATTTCCTCTGCGGCGCGGAGGGAAGCGCCGGACCAGCCAGGGACACGGCACAATTCTTGAATCCTGGAATGCCCGGAATGAATTGTAAATGGCTCTATATGTTTGTGCTGCTGATGGCAAGTGCCATCGGCCTGAATGCTCAGGAAAAGGTGGACACATCGGCCATAAAGCCAAAGCCTGTTCCGGTGACGGTCTCTCCCATCTTCCAAAACAGTATGGTCCCTTTCTTTCCGGTCCTTTCAACGGAGCATCCGGAAAGCAAAGAAGAACGTGCGGCCAGAATAAATCTGGAGACATACCAGCGTGTAATGGAATCCGTTTATCAGTATCTCGCTCCTTATACTCCTCCTCATCTTTCAAATACCCAGAAGGCGCTACTGTTTGTAGCCGGACTTTTCCTCTCCAGTCCATACAAGTTCCGCCCCGGTACCGTTCCCGTGATGAATGGCTCAAACCCGTATATGTATGCGGTTACGCCGGGGATGGCACCTTATGAGCATCCCTATTCTCCGGAGGCATTCCCGCAATGCATCAGAACCGAACTTGACTTCAGCACGGGGACATACAAACAAGTGATGGTAAAATGGGACGAATTTGAAAAAAACGCCGCCAGAAGTTTCGGCGGACCGTACAGGCTGGACCCTGTTCCAAAGTTCCGCTACAACAATTCAATGGACAATATTATCCCCTGAACCAATTATTTCCCCTGCGGCGCGTGCGGCCTGCTTTTTTGGTTCTTTTTTGTTATCTTTGCCGTATGAAAATACTCCTTTGCAACGATGACGGCTACAAGGCGCGCGGCCTGCACGTCCTGGCCCAGATAATGTCCGGTTTCGGGGAAGTCCAGGTTGTGGCTCCCAAGTTCCATCAGAGCGCAATGTCCTGCGCCGTTTCCCTTGGCGTGAAGCAACTCGCATACAAGGACCTCCCGGAGGAGGGCCCGGGGAAGTGGACATATCTGGACGCCACTCCGGCATCGTGCGTGAAATTCGGCCTGGAATTCAAGTATGATCACCGTGACCCGGACCTAGTGGTCACCGGCATCAACCACGGCACAAACGCCTCTACGGCTGCAAATTACAGCGCCACCCTGGGCGCCGCGGAGGAAGCTGCCATCAACGGCATCAAGGCCATAGGCGTTTCCCTCTGCGATTTCCGCCCGGATGCAGATTTCAGCGCCGTTCAGGCAATGCTCCCGGTAATTATGAGAAAGGTGCTTGAAGACTGGCCGGAAAACCGTCCCGGACTTGTCTACAACATCAACTTCCCGGCCGTTCCGCTTGAGGACATCAAGGGCGTGAAGTATGCCCGTCAGGGCTTTGGTCACTGGGAAAAGGAGTTCGAGGCCTGGGACGAAGGCAGCCTTGGCGCCCTCAACGACTCCTTCCTCTGGCAGCACTACCGCGTGAACCTTGAGGACGGAGAGAAGGCCGTGTTCATGAGGGGTACCTTCATCAACGATGACAATGATGCCGATACAGCAGACCACCTCCTCCTGGAGCAGGGCTGGGTAACCATTGCCCCCATCAACATCTTCATGACTGATATGGAGGAGTATCTCAGGCGTACTAAATGAAATACTACATCATAGCGGGAGAGGCTTCAGGAGACCTTCACGGGTCCAACCTCATGAAGGGTCTTTATGCCAAGGACCCTGATGCCCGTATCCGCTTCTGGGGAGGCGGCCTAATGGATGCCGTCCACAAGGAGCATGAGAGCGGTGAAGGCCTTGTGAAAGACTACCGAGAAGGCGCAG
>OMQK01000089.1 GCA_900313205.1 uncultured Bacteroidales bacterium
ACGGGCGTCACGTTCTCCGGCAGGGCCGCGAGCGCCGTCTCGCGGTCGGTCTCCCAGGAGACCCTGACCGGCTCGGCGTCGTAGTTCGTCGCGTCGAAGGCGTAGACCGAGCCGTCGTCCAGGGCCACCGAGACCATGACGCCGTCGTCGGGGCGCAGGGCCCCGTCCTGCTCCGGGGCGTAGCGCAGCACCGCCAGCGCCCCGTTGTCCCCGGCGCTGTCGAGCTTGAGGCCGTCAAAGCCGTTGGCCGCGAGGAAGTCTTCGGCGATGGCCGGCGCCTGCTCCGCGTTGATCGTCGCCGCGCCGATCAGCCGCGACTGCGCCAGCCAGTCCAGGCCCCGGCCGCTCACGCCGATCAGCAGGCCGCCCGCGCTGTAGCAGCGCCGCCCCTCCGGGCCCTCGGCGCAGCGCTCCTCCTTCAGCTCCCGCTCCTCGACCCCGGCGGCCTTCGCCGCTATCTCGCGGGTCTGGGTCTCGTTCAGCGTGCCGGGCGTCCTCTGCTCCCGCGGGCTGAACGCCCCCTCGTAGGCGAATTCTTCGGGCGCCTGAAAGCTGCTTTCGTAGTCCAGCAGCAGGGCCGAGAGCTTCGGCACGTCCTCCGCGCCGAGGTTGGTCAGCGGTCTTTCGCGCCGGTCCATCTCGGCGCTGCCCTCCAGGAGCATGGCTCTGAGCTCGGTCAGACGTCCGGAGAGCGAGGCCGCCGCGGCGCTCAGCTCGGACAGGTGCCCCCGCGCCTCCCCGTCGAGCGCGTCGCCCGCCTGCGCCACGAGACTCATGGCGTAGTCGCCGCAGCGGTTGAGATAGCCCTGGGTCTGCTCGAGCTCCTGCGTGGCGAAGGGCAGGACCGAGATCGCCGTCTCCGCCGCTCTCGCGTCCGCGGCGGCCCGCGCGCAGAGGCTCCGGCCCAGCGCGTCGTCGGTGACGTAGGCGAGCTTTTTGAGCGTGAGGCTCAGATCCCCCGCGGACGCCGCCGCCTCCTCGAAGGCCCGCGCCGAGCCGTAGCCCGCCTCCCGCCGGTAAAAGCCGAGACGGTCCGAGGCCGTCCAGGCCAGCGCGCCGAGGCAGACCAGGGCCGCGGCCGCGTATATGACCAGATCCGTCAGGAAGTGGCATACGGCTGCACCAACGTAAAGATTGCTTCCTCCCACGCAGGCATAACCCTTGGAGAGGACGGCGCTACTCACCAGACTATGGAAGACATCGCCCTCATGAGGGCCCTTCCCGGAATGGTGGTGCTCAATCCCTGCGACTTCAACCAGACCGTCCAGGCCACAATTGCAGCTGCAAAATACAACGGTCCCGTGTATCTTCGTTTCGGCCGTCCCAGCGTCCCCAACTTCACCCCCGAAGACCAGCCCTTTGAGATTGGAAAGGCTATCGTGATGAATGAGGGTAAGGATGTCACCATCTTCGCAACCGGCCATACCGTATGGGAGGCCCTCCTTGCCGCAGACGCCCTTGAGGAGGATGGAATCAAGGCGGAAGTCATTGACATCGCCACCATCAAGCCTCTGGACGAAGCAGCCGTAATAGCATCGGCCTCAAAGACCGGCGCAGTGGTTGTAGCGGAAGAGCACAATATGGCTGGTGGCCTTGGAGAGGCCATTGCCGGCGTCCTTGCTGCAAACAAGCCCACTCCCGTGGAGTTTGTGAACGGTGAGGATAAATTCGGCCAGTCCGGTACTCCCGCTGCACTTATGCAGGCGTACGGACTTGACGCTCCTCATATTGCCGAGGCTGCCAAGAAGGCTCTTAAGCGGAAATAATAAGGCCGTCCTGCATCACGCAGGTGCGGTCACAGAGTGAGGCCAGACCGGGATCATGGGTAACTATGACAAAGGTCTGGCCTAGCTGTTTCCTCAGGTCAAAGAAAAGGGAGTGGATCTCCTCCTTGGTGCGGGTGTCAAGGTTGCCAGTGGGTTCATCGGCAAACACTATTGCAGGTGCCATCTGGAGGGCGCGGGCAATGGCTACGCGGGAGAGTTCTCCGCCGGAAAGTTCTGAGGGTTTGTGGCCAAGGCGCTTCCCAAGGCCCACGGTTTCAAGCAGTTCTTCTGCCCTCTGACGTGCCTCACGGCTGCTTTTCCCGCCAATAAGGCCCGGGATCATCACGTTCTCCAAAGCTGTGAATTCCGGCAGCAGGTGATGGGCCTGGAACACAAAGCCTATGCGGCGGTTACGGAAAGAAGCCAAATCCCTTGAGCCCAGCCTGAGTACATCCGTGCCGTCAATGGTAAGGCTGCCACTGTCAGGGGTGGACAGCGTTCCCAATATCTGCAGGAGGGTGGACTTACCTGCGCCTGAGGCTCCCATAATGGCAACCACTTCCGCTTCATCGGCCTTGAAATCCACGCCTTTCAGAACCTGCAGCTGCCCGAAGGACTTGGTTATGTTTTCCGCGTTAACAATCATTTGTGTTCTCTCCAGAATTTGGTCATTTCCTCAAGGGTCTTGCCCTTGGTTTCAGGAACAAGGCGCCATACAAAGACGGCAGCAACCAGCTGATGGAGGACATCGGCCGTAGACAGCTTCAGGTTCCCAAGCCACATTGCGGGATCCTGCTCTGCCCAGCCGGGCTGCTTTGAAATAATGGGGGCTTCCTTTTCAGGATAAAAAGCGGAGGCTACGCACTTACCTGTCTCGGCGTCTACCAGCGACGCCTTGACGGAAGAGCTGCCGATATCATAACCAAGTAGAAACATTTGTCGGGGTGATGTGACTCGAACACACGACCCTCTGGTCCCAAACCAGATGCGCTAGCCAACTGCGCCACACCCCGAATAGTATACAAAGATACGCTTTTTTGACGGTTTTTCCAAATGGCAGGGCCACTACCTGCCGCCGCCACCGAAACCGCCGCCGGAGAAGCCGCCGCCACCGCCGAAGGAGGCGTGGCCGCCGGTGCCGTTGATGTTGCCGGCCTTGGCTATGGCGTTGCCAAAGGAGCGGGTGCTCATGTTGTTAGTCCAGAGCACCATGTACGTGAAGCGGTCGGAATCCATGCCGGTGCTGCGGGCAACCTCCTCATAGACAGAAGGATACAGTTTCTTGAACTGCTTTGCAACTTTCTCCGCAATTCCAAAGAGCTGGGCAAACACCAGGTAATCCTTCCAGAGACTTACCTCGTTGGAAGCCCTTTCCCCGCTTAAGGTGAAGTCCTTCAGGAAGTTACGGAACTCTATGAGGTGGCAGGCCTGCTGCTGGCCTTCCGTGGTGCAGGTGCCTTCCGTAAGGAAATACCCCTTGTCACGGAACCATGTTTTGCCACGTGCTATGGCGCGGTCCGGCCAGGCTGTCATCTTCTTGTAGTTCTTGGTAGACCACTTCTCAAATTCGTTCTTCTCCAGGATTCTGTTGTCTCCGGCGGCGCTGAGGGCCCACTGGAAGAGGTCTTCCTCTACGTCGTCCATGCTGGCGGTATCGGCCTCAAAGAGAAGATTTACGCGTTTGTCTGACTTGGGATCCGGCATCACCTTAAGCTTTCCGTCCATGATCCAGCGGAGGAAAAACGCCCCGATGATGTTCTGGGCGGGGGTATTGTTGCCAAAGCGGGCGCCTTTTGCAAGGGTATACTCCGCCGCAAAGAGGTTGCCGTCAAGGGGAATGTCCCTGTACCAGCCGTCAATCTTGGTGCGTCCGAATATGGACTTTTTCCACTTGTATCCAAGGGCCGATGCAATGGCAACGTATATGATAAGGAATATTCCGCCGATGAAGATCAGGGCAAAACCAAGGAGGAACCACTTCTCTGCTGGGTCGTCCTCTCCATATGAACTGTCTTCAAGGGCATTGTCGATGAGATCCTGCGCGGAACCGCCTTTGATTACCGTGGGCTGGAAAATGCCCTTTTCAAACTTCACCAGGGTGATGAGCTTGGAGTTGTAGTCCATGGACTCGGATGTCTCCGCCACAACCTTTCCGCCCTTCACGTTGATGTCTCCGTAGAAGCCGAAGGCCCATACGCGGGTGTTGTCGTAGGTCCACTGAGGGCAGTCAAATGCCGGGCCGATAGTAACCCTCACGTGCTCCGGGGCATCCGGCATACCGGGGTTAACGAACATGAAATTGAAGGCATCGGCATCATCATAGGCCTGCACAAGGCCGGTGAGGACGAAGGTGACCTCCCAGTTGTGGGCGCCGGGTTCTCCAAGGCCCCAGCAAAGCTCTGCGCCGTTACGCTTGCGCACGATGCCGCACTTCCCGGTTTTCCAGCTGCGGGAGCGGTCCACGTCCCATTTGTCTCCAAGGCTCTGCATGGGAACGCCGTTATCCGTTACGCTGAGGGAGCCGATGGTCATGGGGCCAAGGTTCTCCACGGCAATGTACCACTCCGTATTTTCAGAGTCAACCCGCATTGCCCAGCGCTGGGTAACAACGGCGCTGCCGTCCTGGTTGACGGCAACATTTATGTCAAGGTCACGGACCTCATGGGCAAAAGCCGCAGCGCAGAGCACTGCGGCGGCAACAAGTGCAAAAAGCCTTTTCATCTAGATTTCCGGGTAATCTTTCTTGGAAACGTCGTCGGCAAGGTAATCACGCTTTGCAAAGCCCAGGATGCCGGCCACCAGGGAGGTGGGGAATACGCGGACCTGCTGGTTGAAGCGGGTTACGGTGTCGTTGAAGGTCATGCGGGACAGGCGGACGTTCTCCTCATAGTCCTTGATGTCCTTCATGGTCTGCTGGTAGTTGGCGCTGGCCTTCAGGTCCGGATATGCCTCTGCAACGGCGATAAGCTTTGCCCCGATTGCGGCAAGGGCTTCCTCGTTGGCATTGATATCGGCCGCGGTGGGATTGGGAGAGGAGACAATCTTACGTTCCTTCACAATCTTCTCAAGGGTATCGGCCTCATAGGAAGCATATTCCCTGGTGAGCTTGATGAGGGCCTTCAGGGCATCGAAACGGCTGATCTGCTGAACGTTGATCTGCTTCAAGGCATTGTTGCAGAGTTCGTCGCTTTTTACAAGGCGGTTCTGAACGCCGATGATCCAGATTACAAGGACTGCCAGAACGGCAAGGATGATAGCTAAAGTCATAGTACTGTTGAGTTTTATTATGCGAATATACAAATTTTGCATAAATTTGCGTATAGAATAAACGTTTATTACACATATGAAAACAAACCAGGAATTCAAGAATGCCGCCCTTGACGCACTTCGCGGCAATTGGGGAAAAGCCGTTATTGCAACGCTCCTCTATGTGCTTATCCTTTCATTCATAACCGGTCCTACGGTTTACAGCACCACCCAGGTCCAGAATCAGCTTACGGACCTTGCCGCCACTTCCCCTACCGGTTATCAGGCAGCAGCACTCATCACATCCCCTGAATTCATAGCCCTCCAGAAAACTGCCACCCGCACCAGCGGAATCTCCACCCTTCTGCAGTTCCTCCTGGTCTTACCCCTTTCCCTTGGCTTCCTCAATGCATTCCGGAAACTCCTTGTGGCGGGAGACGGCCAGATTCTGTCAAATACCTTCCGTATCGGTTTTGGCAACTACTGGCACAAGGTATGGGGTATGCTCCTTATGACAATCATGGTGTTCCTGTGGTCCCTCCTCCTTGTAATCCCCGGTATCATCAAGTGGTTCTCCTATGCCATGACCCCCTTCATCCTTGAGGAGAATCCGGAACTTAGCGCATCAGACGCCATCCACCGCAGCCGTATGATGATGCGCGGCCATAAGTTCGACCTCTTCTATCTGTATCTCAGCTTCATCGGTTGGTTCATCCTGTGCATCCTCACTGCGGGCATCGGCTTCCTGTGGCTTGGCCCTTACGTGGACACCGCCATCGCCGCCTTCTATGAGGAGGTCAAGGCCGATTACGCCCTCAACGGCGGCCTGGACTAACCTCCGGCCGTGTTGACGGCTAAAATCTACAGCACGTCCTTGAGATAGGGGCCGGTGACGGAAGCGGGGTTCGAGGCCAGCTGCTCCGGGGTACCCTGGGCAACAATCCGGCCACCCTTGCGGCCGCCTTCCGGGCCCATGTCAAAGATGTAGTCCACGCTCTTGAGAACGTCCAGATTGTGCTCTATGATAATGATGGTGTTCCCCGCCTCAACCAGCCTCTGAAGCACGCCAAGCAGCACTTTGATATCTTCAAAGTGGAGGCCGGTGGTGGGCTCGTCCAGGATGTACAGGGTGTTCCCCGTGGAGGGGCGTGAGAGTTCCGCGGCCAGCTTCATTCGCTGACTCTCGCCGCCGGAAAGGGTGATGGCGCTCTGGCCAAGGCGAACGTATCCAAGGCCCACATCCAGCATGGCCTTCAGCTTGGCGGCAATCTTTGGAACGGGCTTGAAGAACTCGTAGGCTTCGGAGATGGACATTTCCAGGACATCATTGATGTTCTTACCCTTGTAGCGTACGGCCAGGGTGTCCTCATTGTAGCGCCTTCCGCCGCAGGTTTCGCAGGGGACGTGCACGGACGGCAGGAAGTTCATCTCTATCACCTTGATGCCGGCGCCCTTGCACTCCTCGCATCGGCCTCCGGGGACGTTGAAGGAAAACCTACCTGCCTTATAACCGCGAACCTTTGCATCCGGCGTTTCCTCAAAGAGGGTGCGGATGTCGCTGAACACTCCCGTAAACGTTGCGGGATTGGAACGTGGCGTACGGCCGATAGGGCTCTGGTCTATCTCAATAAGCTTGTCAATATTCTCAATGCCCTCTATGGACGCATACGGCAGCGGGCGCTCCTTGGAGCGGTAGAACTTCTGCTTGAGGATTGGCATCAGGGTCTCATTCACAAGCGAGCTCTTGCCGGATCCGGAAAGCCCCGCAACGCCAATCAGGCAACCCAGCGGGAAGCTCACGTCCACGCCCTTGAGGTTATTCCCTGTGGCGCCCTTAAGCGTCAGGAACTTGCCGTTTCCGGGCCTTCTCACCGCCGGAACTTCTATGCGCCTCTTCCCCCGAAGGTAATCCAGCGTAAGAGACTGGCCGCTCTTCAAAAGCTCCTTCAGAGGCCCGTTCAGGCATATCCTGCCGCCGTTTTCTCCTGCGCCGGGACCCACATCCACAAGCCAGTCG
>OMQK01000244.1 GCA_900313205.1 uncultured Bacteroidales bacterium
TGGAAGCAAAGATGTCTTTCAGCCGACAGGCCATTTCAATGGCGTGGCGGCTTATTTGCATATAAAGACCGTCAGTGAAGAGAGTCTGGAACTGGATACCCAGGAGCCTTCCCTTTGCAAGAAGAGCTCCGTGCTGCTTGACTATTGTGAAGAAGTGCTCCGGGGCATCACCGGAGGGGAAAACCACGGCTTCTCCGCAGAGGGCGCCCACCTTGGTTCCGCCGATATAGAAGACGTCGCAGAGCCCGGCAAGTTCCTTAAGGGTTACATCGGTCTCAGGGCTTGCAAGACCATATCCAAGACGCGCCCCGTCTATGAAGAACTTCATCCGGTAATCATGGCAAATCGACTGCAATTCAGACAGTTCCGCCTTGGAATATATGGTACCGTATTCTGTAGGGAATGATATATAAACCATATCAGGATGGGCCATATGTGGCCAGGCGGCATCCTCATAGAAAGTCTCAAGATAGGAGCGGAGTTCACTTGCCTTCATCTTTCCGTTATGGGACGGAAGAGTTATTACCTTATGACCGCTAAGCTCCACAGCACCAGATTCGTGAACGGCAATATGGCCTGTATCGGCCGCAATTACGGCTCCATAATGCGGAATAACCGCATCAATTACCGTAGAATTGGTCTGTGTGCCGCCAACAAGGAAGAATACCGATGCTTCCGGGTGGCCGATTGCCTCACGGATAAGCCTTTTGGCCTCTTCAGAGAAAGAATCCTCCCCGTAGCCGGGTACCTGAATGAAATTGGTCTTGGCAAGGCGCTCTAAAATAGCGGGATGTGCGCCTTCTGTGTAATCTGATGTAAATAATATCATTTGGCAAATATAGAATCAATGATAGACAAAAACAAATGGGCTCATTAAAGTGAAACTAAACGAAACAATTTTCATAGCAAATAGTGAAACACATTCGTAACACCGAAACGTTTTTTTCTTATTTTTGCATTTTAGAAAACCACATTATTTATCATATGAAGACTCGTTTATTATTCATCTCACTGCTAATCCCCTTCATGGTTCTCTGCACTCCTCAGCCTCAGGAGCAACAGGAAGATCAGAAACCAAATGATCAGAACACTAATCCCAACGACAACACAAATGATGGACAGGATCAGACGGATCCCAAAGATCTACCCATTGTGGGCAACTCTATGTGGTCTATAAACGGCACCATCCTTGGTTCAGAAGGGAAAACGGATTACCACGCACGAGTCCAGAGTGCTTCCATAGTGGTTATACGTAACGTGAAACTAACCCCTAGTGATGAATTCAAGATTCGTAAGAACGAAAGTGAAGAATTTGGCGGCACATTTGAAGGGCTCAACGCCAGTTTTGACATCTCTCTAGGCGCTCCCGCCATCAAGCCCAGTCTCAAGGAGGGTTTCTACAACATATACATCAACCCTTCCGAAATGCAGATAGTTCTCACTGAAAACCTTCCCATGGAAACCAACCCCATTTGGATTCCATCAGAGTTAAAGAACGGCTCCACCGTACTTGCCACCAATAGCGTGGTAGAGGAATTCCTTACAACAATTACATATAGTGAAAGGGATTACACATCTACTGCTATGTCAAAAGGTGCCGAGGCTCCTTTCCTAAAGCAGCAGTATGAAGCAGACCAGCTTGACGACAACAATAATATCGTGCTGGACGACAAAGGTAACCCCGTAGTCATCATCAAGGAGAAACTCCTCATCTCCCCCGGCAACCAGGATATTCCAAGCAAATACTCCATCAGGTGGCCCAAGGATGAGAGCAACGCCAAATATACCATAACCCTCAGGGACGGTGACTGGAAGGGCGTATATGAAACCAAGTCCGATCCCAGCCCGGACGCCCCTTACGGCTATTGGGTAGCCACCAACCTCCGCCCCAACGCACACTATACCTATGAGGTAACTAACGGCGGTGCAAGCATTGTGAGTGGAGAATTCTACACCACCGGCCACATGCACCAGCTTGTGTTCAAGCCAGGTTCCGCCGCAGGCGTACGTAACGTCCGTGACCTTGGCGGCTGGAAGACCAAGGATGGCTCAAAGACCGTCAAATACCGCAAGATCTACCGTGGCGGCCGTCCGGAGGCCATCAACAAGAACGGCCTCATAGAAGCCCAGCAGGAAGGAATCATGGCAGAGCTTGACCTCCGCGGCCACTCCGATGTCCTGAGCGCAACCGCATTTGCATATGAAGGCACCGAGTTCTGCGCTCCAGTCATTGAGGAAGGCTACTCCCAGATGCTCAAGGACGACAAAGAAAAGACCCGCCAGGTGATGCAGTTCATCATCGACATGGTAAAGGCCGATAAACCCGTCTACTTCCACTGCTCACTTGGACGTGACCGTACCGGCACCACCGCCCTCCTGTGCCTTGGCCTCCTTGGCGTAGACGAAGGTGAGATTTCAAAGGAATACGAGTGCACCCAGTTTGCTCCCAACGGCTACAGCGTATCCTCCGGTGAAAAGACCAGGATGACCCGCCTTGCCGACTACGACGGTGCCGCCAATTTTATCTGGAACAATTACTGCAAAGACGGCAACAATTACAGTGAGTTCAAGGACGGCGTAGAGAAATACCTGCTTGAAATTGGTATTTCTCAGGATGACATCAACACTTTCCGTACCATCATGCTTGAGTAGAATAAGAAACTCTCTAACTGTTTTGATACTGTACAAAACCGCCGGATCCAATTGCTCCGGCGTTTTTTTTGCTTACATTTGCAGTATGAAACAAACATTATTACCAATACTGGTTGTTGCGCTTTCCATTTGCATTGGCTGCAACTCCGCCTGGACATCAAAGGAGAGGGAGATTATCAGCACCTCCGACTCCCTCATGTATGTCACAACCATTCCGGCCGATAGCGCCATTCTCCGTGCACAGTCCGTGGATCTTGGACCAAAAGAACTTGAATCCCCTGAGCTTCAGGCCCTTATTGCCAAGATGCTCCACACGGTCACTGACCCTTCCCAGGACGGCGTCGGAATAGCTGCGCCCCAGGTTGGCATTAACCGCCGCATCATCCTT
>OMQK01000233.1 GCA_900313205.1 uncultured Bacteroidales bacterium
TGGTACGCCAGGGCCTTGTTTGCGCACTTGCCTTCAGCGGGATCCTTGCGCTTATCGGCATATGCCTCTCCCCCTTCCTTCCAGGATGGCTTGGCGGCGGCCCAGACATAAGCCAGGATGCCACAAGTTACTTCTTCATCATGTCCCTCTTCATGCCCGCAATGGCACTTGACTGGACCTGCGCATACATGCTCCAGGCCAGCGGCAACATGAAGGTTCCAAGCATCCTGAGCATTGGGATGTGCGTCCTTGACGTGGTGTTCAACTACGTTTTCATCTACGCCCTGGACATGGGCGTTGTGGGGGCGGCCATTGGCAGCGGCCTTGCAGAGGTTGTGACCGGCATTGCCATGTTCTCCTTCCTTGCCTTCCGGTCAAAGGAACTTGGGCTCACTCATGAAAAAGGCAGCTACAGGCCCACCAGGACTGTTATTAATAAAGCCCTTGGCATAAGCGGCCCCATGGCCCTCCAGAACATCCTCATGAGAGGCGGATACATTGCCGCAACCATGATAGTGGCCCCGCTTGGCACCATCGCCATAGCAGCCAATTCCTTTGCAATCACCGCAGAAAGCCTGTGCTATATGCCGGGAGTTGGTATTGCCGATGCAGCTACGGCACTTGTGGGTCAGTCCATAGGCGCCGGAAGAAAACCCATGGCAAAGCGCTTTGCCTGGATAACCACCCTCATGGGCATGGGAATAATGGGCTTCCTTGCCATCCTCATGTGGATCTTTGCCCCTGAGATGATGGGAATAATGTCTCCGGATACCGCCGTGATAGACCTTGGAGCACGCGTTCTCAGGATAGAAGCCTGGGCGGAACTTGGCTACGCCGCATCCCTTGTGATATACGGAGCCTTTGTGGGTGCGGCCGATACAAAGATTCCAAGTTTCATGAACTTTGGCTCAATGTGGCTTGTGAGGATTATTCCGGCCATATTCATTACCCGTATCTACGGCCTTCCCGGATTCTGGATGTGCATGGCGGTGGAACTCTGCTTCAGGGGGGCAATCTTTATCATCCGCCTTGCAAGCGGCGCCTGGCTAAAGGGTAAGTAGCGGGGACGCCTCTCCCCTTCTGAGGACCCTCAGGGCCACACTTCCCTTCTCTATACCCATGGATTCCAGCGCGGAAAGGGCATTTGCATATGCCAGCTCCGGGGTATTGTTGTTGCCGCTGAGGTGGCAAAGGAAGATATTGCGGAGGCCGGGGTGCATGAATCGGCAGATGGCATCGGCACAGGCGTCATTTGATAGATGGCCGATTCCGTGGCTTATCCTGTCCTTCAACTCTTGCGGGTAGGAGCCTCCCATGAGCATTTCAAAGTCATAGTTGGACTCCACCACCACGGTTTGCGCCACCGAAGCCCATTTGAGTGCCTCCGGCGTAATATGGCCGAGGTCCGTCATAAGGACAAAGAGTTCCTCCTCACAGCGGATCACGTATCCAACGCACTGGGTGGCATCGTGGGGAACCACAAAGAAACGCACGTCAAAATCCTCAGTCACGGGGTTCCAAACGCCCGGTTCAAGCACCTGGCGGCAGGGGCCTATCCAATCTCGCGTGAAAGGATGGAAAGCCAGGGCATCCTGAAGTTTGGCGGTGGTCCACACCGGCGGGGTTAGCCTTTTGCAGAAAGAGCCCAGGGACCGGATATGGTCTCCGTGGTCGTGGGTTATAAGTATGGCCGATATATTCTCATACCCCAGTTTAAGGGCCTCAAGCTCCTTTTTCACGCGGCGAATTCCCACCCCGGCGTCTATCATTATGCCGGACGACGGGCCAAGCAGCAGGTAGCAGTTGCCGCAGCTGCCGCTGGAGAAACTCACAAACCTCATCACGGCCTCTCCTCCTTGTCACAATAACGGGAAATGACCCCGTACGCCCCTTCTACGCCCAGCTCTCCGGCACGGGAAAGGTCTATGCAGCCTTTCTCCCGGTCCTTTAGATAGATAAGCACAAGCCCCCTATTGAAATAGGCATCCCCCATCCAGGGATAGAGTTTTATGGCCCTGTCATAACTCTCAATTGCCTGCACAAAGCGTGAACTAAGGCAGTAGAGATTGCCAAGGTTAAACTGGATATACGGAACGGATGGCAGCACCGCGGCTGCGGCCTCCATATCCTGGAGGGCCTCTGAATAGTCATACTCACGGGTAACCTGCTCACGGACGCGGGCGCGGGTGTTGCCTTTGTCGTCCATTGTGAGGGTCTGGACGTTGGATTCGAATGACGCGATGAACTCTATCATCTCTGCCCTCAGGGCCGCCCTGTTCATAAGGTAGAAGGCCTTGTAGTAGGCATCATATGGGCCCACGGGCTCTGCATCTGCGGCATCCGTAAAGTGCCCGAGGGCCTTGGAGTACTGCCTTGAGCCCATATCCTGGAGGCCTTTCTCGAAGGACCCCTTCACAGGCTTCTGGAGAAGATCCTCCCCGGCTGGGATTGATGCAGCGCCGGAACTCACCTCCACTGGAACCTCAAGAGAAGCCATGAAGGTATCAAGGAGCTTGTTCTCATACCTGTGCTGGAGGATGTTGGCCCCGCCGCCTGAAGCGCCTGCTATCACAAAGCGGTACAAGGGTTTGAGGTTGATGTCCACGTCACGGTGACGGAGCATCTCGTCCTCAAAGCCGCCGTTACGCGCGAAATCGGCATCCAGGGCAAGGAGGGAAGAGTATTTCTTTGTGGTGTCGGAGAAATCGGCCCCGGAAGCGGTGGCCTTCTCATATTCAGCCACCTTCTTCCTGGCTATACGGTAGTCCTCCTTGGAGGCGCGGTTCATGCCAAGCTGAAGCTCCACATAGGCCCTGTTCATATAGGCCTTGGCAAAGTCGGGGTAAAGCTCTATGGCCTTGTTGTAGTCGGCCAGGGCATCGTCCCAGCGCTCCATCTCTATGAAGTAGCTGGCACGGTTGAAGTATGCAAGGACGTTGCCGGGGTTGATGGCAAGCACCCTGTCCATATCGGCCAGGGCTCCGTCATAATCCCCCACCTGGGCACTCAGAAGACTGCGGTTGTAGAGTGTAAGGGCATTGCCAGGCTCATACTTAAGCACGGTATTAAGGTCACTCATGGCCTCCTTGAGCTTTCCGGTTTCGGCATTCACAAGTGCCCTCTGGAAATGGGCCAGGGTAAGGGTGGAATCAAGGTCTATATCGTCAAACTGCCCTCTGGATGCTTCAAGGCCGCCGCGACGGATGTAACCCTCAGGCTCAAAGCGGTCTATCTTGATGGCATGGTTGTAATCGGCCAGAGCCTTTGTGGTGTCTCCAAGGAAGAGATATGATGCGCCGCGGTTTAGGTAGGACGCGGGATCCTTGGGTTCCTTCCTTATATATTTGTCAAAGTCCTTTACGGCACTCTCAAACTGGCGGCTCAGGAAATACGTTACGCCGCGGGTGAAATACAGGCCGTGGGAGCCGGGCCTCAGTTCTATGGCCCTTTCAAGGTCCTGCAGGGCGGCATCGTAGTCTCCTGTGCGGCTTTCCGTGATGGCCCTGTAATGGTAGCCGGAAGTGAACACGGGGTTGAGGCGCACGGCTGTGGAGAAATCGGCCCTGGCGCCGCGGATATCCCCAAGGTTGTATTTGGCTATACCCCTGTAGAAGAAGGTCCAGTGGTCCGTTGAGTCAAGCTGCGCCAGGATGTTGAAATTGGCCACAGCCTCACCAAGGCGGCCGTCCTGGAGGGCGGTACGGCCCCTGAAAGAGAACACGTCTTTGTCCCACTGGGCACGGGAATTGATTCCCATGCATAGCAGCAGGCACAGAAAGAGTATTTTCAGAGGTTTTACCATCAAAAAAATTTCCTTTTCTTAAGTGAAATAGCTAATTTCGCACCAAATGACAAAGTTAGTAAAATTTTTAATCATTTTCGGCCTTATGGCGGGGACTGCGGCGGCTCAGGCACAAAGCGTCCGCTACAGCATCAGCCCCATGAATGCCGATATGGTTCTCAATAAGGAGCACATCCGCTCCACCGTAGAATATCTCACAGATCCCGCCCTCGGCGGCCGTGCAACCGGCTCTGAGGGGGCGCATAAGGTGGCCGACTGGCTGGACGGTAATTTCCGCGTCCTGGGGCTCCAGCCGCTTGGCGGGGCGTGGCTCCACGGCTTCAGCACATCTGAAGGGATGGGCCGGAATGTTATCGGCCTTATTCCAGGAAGTTCCACCCCCGCCCGCTACATTGTGGTGATGGCCCACTATGACAACCTTGGCACCCTCAACGGCACTTTCTATCCCGGGGCAGATGCCAATGCCTCCGGCGTTGCCGCCCTTCTGGAGATTGCCGCAATGGTAAACCGCATGAACACCTGCCACAAGATTTACAAGCATTCCCTCATCCTGGTAGCACTGGACGGCAAGGAGAAAAACCAGGCCGGTGCCGTGGAACTGTGGCGGCAGATAGACGGTAAGAAACTTCTGGACCCGGTTTCCGGGCAGCCAGTATCGGCCTCACAGATAGCCCTGGTGGTGAATCTGGATCAGATTGGAGGCACAAGCGCCCCCCTTACAGACGGCAATCCCCGCTTCCTTATGATGCTTTCGGACGATGCCGTTTCCTACCGCTCTTCGCTTGAATCGGCCAATAAGGGAAAGGGGTTCGGACTTGAGCTTGGCTATGACTATTACGGCAGCAAGGATTTCACACGGCTTTTCTACCGCCGTATCAGTGACCAGCGCATCTTCCTGGAGCACAAGATCCCGGCCGTAATGTTCACTTCCGGCATCACGCTCAATAACAACAAACCCTCGGACAACGCCGCCTCCCTGGACTACGACGTCCTCAAAGACCGCATCCGCCTCATCTTCTACTGGCTGGACAAGGTGCTGTAAGGTTTTTTTGCTATCTTTGTAACCTATGAAGGAATTCCTCAAAATGATGAGGCAGTACGCCTCTCCGTACAAAGGATATCTGGCCGGGGCTGTGTTTCTCAACATATTATCGGCCATATTCAATATATTCTCCTTTACGGTGCTGGTGCCGCTCCTTAATATCCTGTTCAAGGTGAATTCAGAGGTGGAGGCCTATGAGTTCATCCCATGGGGCACGGGCAGCTTCAAGGATACCCTGGTGAACAATTTCTACTTCTATGTGTCGGATTTTGCCGGGAAG